>JAXJDU010000067.1:0-6889 GCA_036301785.1 Acutalibacteraceae bacterium
AGCACACAGTGCTTGTTTACGCAATCAATTTGCTTCGCAAATTGGTTGCATGACCCAAAAGCCTTTAAAAAGGCTTTACCCAAACTTTAAGTTTTGGTTTGTGCGTAACTTCCCGACAAATTCCAATTTATCACTCAAATTTCTTTCTCTTTTATAAATTCAGCTAAAGCTGCCAATGAACGCTCGGCGTGTTTTTCTGCCTTTAGCTTTTTATCTCTTATTTTTTCTTCAAGCTGTGGTAAAATGCCTATATTTGCACCCATTGGCTGAAAGTTTGTTACTGTTGGATTGCTGATATAGGCTGAAAGTGAGCCTATCATTGTACATTGTGGCAATGTAACAGTATCAATACCCATGTATAGTCTGGCTGCATTTATACCAGCCATCAAACCACTACAGCCTGACTCCATATAACCCTCTACACCTGTTATCTGACCTGCAAAGAAAATACCTTTATTTTCTTTAAGTGAAAAATCAGAATTTAAAAGCTGTGGTGAATTTATAAAGGTGTTTCTGTGCATTACACCATACCTTACAAATTCAGCATTTTTCAGTGCAGGTATTAATGAAAATACTCTTTTCTGTTCAGGGAATTTCAGATTTGTCTGAAAGCCTACAAGATTGTACAGAGTACCCTCATTATTCTCCTTACGAAGCTGTAGCACAGCCCATGGACGATGGCCTGTTTTAGGGTCTCTTAATCCTACTGGCTTCATAGGGCCAAAACGGATTGTATCTGCACCACGCTGTGCCATAACCTCTATTGGCATACAGCCCTCATACACCTTTGGATTTTGTACATCAAAATCCTTTAACGGTGCACGCTCGGCGTTTACAAGCTCGCTGTGGAAAAGCTCGTATTCCTCTTTATTCATAGGGCAATTGATATAATCATCGCCACTGCCCTTGTCATAACGGCTTGCAAAGAATGCACTTTCAAAATCTATTGATTCGGCTGTTACTATTGGTGCAGCAGCGTCGAAAAAGCTTAATGCTCCACCAAATTTTTCTTTGATATTATCAGCAAGAGTATCTGAAGTAAGGGGACCTGTAGCTATAACACATATACCGTCATCTGGTAGCTCATTTATTTCTTGCTCTATAACTGTGATATTCGGGTGATTCCTGATTTTTTCTGTAACCATAGCAGAAAAATCATCTCGGTTTACTGCTAAAGCACCACCTGCTGATACACTGCATTTGTCGGCACAGCTTAAAAGCAAAGAATTCAGATTACGCATTTCTTCCTTTAAAAGTCCTGCAGCACTGGCTACTCTTGCAGCCTTCAGTGAATTTGAGCAGACTAGCTCTGCAAAATTGTCGCTGTGGTGTGCAGGTGTTTTTTTGACTGGCTTCATCTCGTAAAGTTCTACAGCTATACCTCTGTTTGCAATCTGCCATGCAGCCTCACAGCCGGCAAGACCTGCTCCTATTACCTTAATACTCATACGCTTTTATTCTTCCTCGTAAATTTTTGAGAAACCACAGCCCTCTGTAGCACAGTAAAGCTTTGGTGTTTTTCCTCTTTTCTTGTATAAAATCTGACCACAATGTGGGCATTTTTCGTTGCTTGGTTCTGTCCATGATACAAAATCACACTCCGGATAGTTGTTACAGCCATAGAAAACTCTGCCTCGCTTTGACTTTTTAACAACAACCTCTCCATTACACTTAGGACAAGAAACTCCGATTGATTCTACAAGGCTTTTAACATTTTTACATTCAGGATATCCAGGGCAAGCGATAAATTTACCATATCTGCCCATTTTGATTACCATTTTTCTGCCACATTGCTCGCATACAATGTCGGTTTCTTCCTCGGTAAGCTTTATTTTCATATCCTTTGTGTCTTCTTTAGCCTTTTTAAGGGTTTCGTTAAAATCACCGTAGAAATCATCTAACAGGCCTACCCACTGCTGCTCACCCTTTTCTACCTTATCCAGCTTTTCTTCCATTTGTGCTGTAAACTTTACATTTACAATCTTTGGGAAGTGTTTAAGCATTAAATCGGTAGAAATTTCGCCAAGCTCGGTTGGGAACAGTGTTTTACCCTCTCGTTTAACATAGCCTCTTGTTGTGATTGTTGAAATTGTAGCCGCATATGTAGATGGACGGCCAATTCCGTTTTCTTCAAGAGTTTTGATAAGTGACGCTTCTGTAAAGCGTGCTGGTGGCTGTGTAAAGTGCTGGTTAGGGATAATTTCCTTTGGCTTAACTACCATATCCTTTTCCAGTGGTGGCAGCTCCTTCTGCTTTTCCTCTGCTGAATCCTGACTTTCTACATACAGTGTTGTAAAGCCATCAAAATCAACACGGTAGCCTGTAGCCTTAAATATATACTTTCCACCCTGAATATCTGCACTTGTTGTTTTTTGTACACATTCTGCCATCTGACAAGCTGTAAAACGCTCCCATATCAGCTTATATAGCTTATATTGGTCATTTGTAAGGCTTGATTTTATTTTATCTGGCTCTAATGACGGCATTGTAGGACGAATAGCCTCGTGACCGTCCTGAGCATTTGATTTTGTTTTGAATACTCTTGGCTGCTTTGGAAGATATTTTTCTCCCCATCTGCCTCTGATATACTCTGTAACCTCTGCAATAGCATCGTTAGAAATTCTTAATGAGTCTGTTCTCATATATGTTATAAGACCCACTGCACCAAGCTGTGGTATTTCGATACCTTCGTACAGCTCCTGTGCAACCTTCATTGTACGGCGAGATTGGAAGTTAAGCTTTCTTGATGCCTCCTGCTGTAGCGTTGAGGTTGTAAAAGGTGGTGCAGGCTGTTTTTTTCTTGTGCCGTTGCGAATTTTTGTAATTGTAAACTCCTCTTGCTCAAGCTCAGATACAATCTGGTGTGCCTGTTCGCCATTTTTTATTTCAAGCTTACCCTCTTCTGTTCCATAAAGTGAAGCAGTAAACTGTCTTTTACCACCCTTTGGCATAAATTTAGCGTCTACTGTCCAGTATTCCTCTGGATTAAATTCACGAATCTGTTTTTCTCTGTCTACTATAATTTTAACAGCTACAGACTGTACTCTTCCACCAGATAGACCACGGCGAATACATCTTGACAAAAACGGGCTTAGCTTATAGCCTACAAGTCTGTCGAGTATTCTTCTTGCCTGCTGTGCGTCTACTAAATCTTGATTGATAGAACGAGGGTTGTTCATACCATTTGTTACACCGGTTTTTGTGATTTCGGTAAACTCTACTCTGTTTTGCTCGTTAAGCTCTAAACCTAAAATATATGCTAAATGCCACGAAATAGCTTCTCCCTCACGGTCGGGGTCGGTTGCAAGATAAACATAGTCTGCTTTTTTTGCAGCCTTTTCAAGCTTTGTTACAAGCTCTTCTTTGCCTGCTATTATCTCGTAATTAGGCTGAAAGTGCTTTCGTACATTTACACTTAATCTTTTCGCAGGTAAATCTCTTACATGGCCCATAGAGGCAACAACCTCAAAGCCTTCACCAAGATATTTTTTTATAGTCTTAGCTTTAGCAGGTGACTCCACTATAACTAACTTTGACATAAAATCCTCCTTAACCTACAATCAGATATTTTAATAACTCTGCATTTGATTGTAGTTTAGTTTAAATCAGACCGGATGGTAAGCTCCTCCTGATTTTCTTGTTACTGCCTCTTCAAGCTCAAGCTCGGTTAAAGCCTGCATTACAGCTGACGCAGTAAGCTTAGTTTTTATAATTATATCATCAACTGTTGATGGTGCTTCAAAAACAATGTCGTAAATCAAGCTGGCATTGTCTGAAATATCACTTAATAATTTTTTGCTTACCTTATTATTTATATCCACATTATCTGTATTTTTAACAGATGCAGTATTATTATTTTTATCAGCAATACTGTTTACAGATACGGCTCTTTTTCTTCCGTTTGGAATACTGTTTATTATATTATCACTAATTTCATCAATAGGCAATGGCTCTTGCACTGTAAGAGTATATTTATTTGTGTATTCCTCTATAATATCCACTGCATTTGTAACAGGCTTTGCACCCTGCTTTATAAGGCTGTTGGTGCCAAATGCAACTGCGTTTGTAACATCGCCAGGTATTGCAAATACATCTTTATTCTGTGAAAGTGCAGTAGTGGCTGTTATTAATGCACCACTCTTTTCACCTGCCTCTACTACAAGTACACCCTGTGATAAAGCAGAAATAATACGGTTTCTTTTAGGGAAGCTGTATTTTTGTGGTGCTGTGTCGGGTGGATATTCAGAAATAACTGCACCTGTTTTTGCTATACTGCTACGCATTGGTGCGTTGCACATAAGATAATTATAATTTATACCACAGCCAAGCACACATATTGTAGTACCCTGTGCTGATAACGCACCACTGTGTGATGAGGTATCTATACCCAAAGCACCACCACTTACAACAGCTACACCCGATTTAGCTAAATCGTACGCAATTGAATACGCAAGCTTTTTACCGTTTACTGTAGCATTTCGTGTACCTACCATTGCTATTGACAGTATATTGTCAACATCTGGCAGATTACCGTTTACATATAAAACTGCTGGTGGGTCGTAAATTTCTTTTAATTGTTCTGGATACTCAGGCATATCCATAGTATACATTTTATAGCCAAGCAAATTACATTTATCTATAATCTGCTGTGCCTGCTGTAGTGTAAATGTGCTGAAATTCTGCATTTCTGATTTTGTAAAGCAGCCACACAAAATCCACTCCTGCCTGCCACCATTATAAAAATCTATTACCGAGGGGTAAAATCTGCGTATAACATTTACCTTTGGGTTTGCATAGCCCAGACAAGCCTGTAGCCATACCCAATACTTTAATGTATCATTCATACAGATTACCTCCTTAACAGCTCCCACATAGAGATTGACGCAGCTACAGAAGCGTTAAGTGATTCTGCTCTGCCAAGCATTGGTATTGTAGCTTTTATTTTGCAATTATTGATTGTTTCGTTTTTTAGTCCGTTACCTTCGTTTCCGATAAGTATTGCACATAGCTGTTTATCTTCATCTGATATTTTTGTTATTGGTATTGCATTGCTGTCAACTACAGCTGCAATTGTGGCAACCCCCTGCGAATTAAGGCGTGTTACCTCATCTGCCATATCAGTGCAGATTGCTATAGGCAGCCTGAATGCTGAGCCCATAGTGCCACGCAGTACCTTTGGCGAGTATATGTCGCAACAATCATCTGTAAGTATAACACCCTTTACCCCTAAAGCCTCTGCTGTACGCAATATTGTACCCATATTAGACGGGTCTTGTATATGCTCCAGTGCAAGGTATACACCACTGGAAGCTACCTTTAATTTTTTAGCCTCCAGACTGCACACGCAAAGTATGCCCTGTGGGGTTTTTGTGTCTGAAATTTGAGAAAACAGCTTGTCTGAAAACAGAAAGGTGCTTTCGCAAACCTCTACAATCTGATTAACCTGGTCACTGTATTTTTTTAATGCTGTTTCTGAAAATACAGCAGTTTTTATTTTTACACCACTTTCAACAGCGTCTGTACACAATCTTACACCCTCTATTATAAATTCTTCGCTTTGGTTACGATAAGATGTGCTTTTGACCAGCTTTGCTATATGCTTTACGGTGCTGTTATCTTTACTTGTAATGTGCTGCATAGGCTCACCTCAAAAAATTTTTTAGAGTACGAAAAAGCGTTTGGGAGATTGCTCTCCCAAACGCACTACAGCTTCTATATTAAGCGTTCAAAGCCTGCTCAACTAGCTTTGTGAATGCAGCAGGGTCAGCAATTGCAATTTCAGAAAGCATCTTTCTGTTAAGTGTAATGCCAGCCTTCTTTAGACCGTTCATAAATGTTGAGTAGTTTGTGCCGTTGCTCTTACAAGCAGCTGAAATACGAGTAATCCATAGTCTACGGAAATCTCTCTTTCTGTGCTTACGGCCGATATATGCGTAGTTACCACTCTTCATTACAGCCTGCTTAGCCATCTTGAAGTGTCTGCTCTTTGAACCCCAGTAACCTTTAGCTAGTTTTAAAACTTTCTTTCTTCTCTTGCGAGTCATCATCGCACCTTTAACTCGTGCCATATTCTTTTACCTCCGTAATGGTTATTTATTTTAGCGTTATTTTCGTAAATTATTTGTAAGGGATTAGCTTCTTTAGCTGTGCTACATTTGTCTTATCTGTAGCAACGCTCTTTCTAAGACCTCTCTTACGCTTTGTTGTCTTCTTACTGCTGTTCAGAATGTGACGCTTGTTAGCGTGTGCACGCATAACCTTACCGTTTTTAGAAATCTTAAAACGCTTTTTTGCACCACTGTGTGTTTTAATCTTTGGCATAATATTATCCTCCTTAGTTTATCCTGTTATTTTGCTGATTTTGGAGCAAGGAACATCAGCATGTTGCGTCCTTCCAGCTTTGCTGGTTTTTCTACAACTGCTACCTCGTCCATAGCCTGTGCAAATCTGTCCATATTATCTTGGCCGATTTCTGGGTGACCCATCTCTCTGCCTCGGAAACGAATAGAAACCTTAACCTTGTTGCCACTTTTTATAAATTTAGTAGCCTGATTAACCTTTGTGTTAAAGTCGTGTGTGTCGATGTTAAGTGAAAGTCTTATTTCCTTTACATCAATTACACGCTGGTTTTTCTTGGCTTCTTTTTCACGCTTTGCTTGTTCAAAACGATATTTACCGTAATCCATTACCTTGCATACAGGTGGCTTTGCCTGAGGCGCAATCTTAACCAAATCAAGATTTTGCGACTCTGCAATTTCTAAAGCCTTAACAGCAGACATAAGCCCAAGCTGAGAACCGTCTGAGTTGATTACTCTAATTTCCTTATCACGAATTTCACCGTTGATCTGTAGTTCCTTGTTGCTAATTGGTAAGCACCTCCAAAATATTG
>JAXJDU010000068.1:0-5299 GCA_036301785.1 Acutalibacteraceae bacterium
CTTGTGTTTATGGGTACGCCAGTTATGGCTGCGTTTATAACCAAAATGGCTACTAAGGATAAAACAAAGCCTGGATTTAGGTTGAATGTATTGAAAAACAAAAAGCATTTTTCTTTTCTGCTGTAATTCCTGTTCTTCTGGTATTTGTGGGAGCTGTTATTTTTTATCTTATCTTTCCACAGGATTTAGATTTAAATGGTACATATATTGCAAAAAACTTTGCTGAATTTGGTGCTCCGTCAGATATTCAGTTTACAGTGCCGGGTTTGCTTGTAGTGGGGTTATGCCTGTGTGCTGTTTCGTCGGTTTTTGTTCCCTTCTGGTTTATTTCGCTAGGTGAGGATATAGGCTGGCAAGGTTATCTTTTGCCACTGCTGTGTAAGAAAATGCCTGTTAAGTTAGCTGTGCTGTTGACTGGTGTGCTATGGGGGTCAGGTCACGCACCTCTTATTTATTCGGGTATGAATTATGGTATGGATTACGCTACAGCTCCTTATGGTGGAATTGCCATGATGATTTTATGTTGCACTACAATAGGAGTATGGATGTCGTATGCGACACTTAAAACTAATAACTGTATGTATGCCTCTGTTATACATGGCTCTTTGAATCTTATAGGCGAAGTACCTGTGTTTGTGTCGTTATCTTCGCAAAGCACACTGCTTGGTCCGAATCCGTCTGGAATTATTGGTATGAGTCTGCTGTTAATAGGAGCAATAGTTCTTATTTTTAAAATGCCAGACCCACAAAGCTGATATAAAATAAAGACTTAAAAAATATTATTGAATAATCTTTAGGGAAAATGTTTTTTATCAAAAAGGAAAGGGACAGAAAATGCATATTATCAATTATTTTGAAAGTGATATAAAGCAGGAGCTTATAGAAAAAATTGAGGCGATTGACTGGTCAGCTGCAAAATTTCTTGTGGAGCTTTTAAGAGAAGAGAGATTTTTTGAAATGTTTGGTGGTGAAGGTGATTTATATCTTCTTATGGATGGTGAAAAGCTGGTATCATTCTTAACTCTTACCCGTCAGGATACAGTAAGAGATGAGAGTATGTACCCTTGGATTGGCTTTGTTTATACTGTACCAGAGTATCGTGGCAACAGATATTCAGAAAAGCTGATGAATCACGCAGAAAACGAGGCAGTTAAAAAGGGCTTTGATAAGGTTTATGTTGCAACAGACCATATCGGACTTTACGAAAAATACGGCTATGAGTACCTTGAAAATCGCATAGGCTATTGGGGCGATGATAACAGAGTGCTTTATAGAGAGTTAAATAAGGAGAAACCTATGAATATTAAAACAGACAGATTAATCATTACAGAATTTACAGCAGATATGGCAGAGGCTGTACATCTTAATTCTCTTGATGAGGATAACAGAAAATTCAATCCTGACGAGGTTTTTGAAACTATCGAGGACGCAACAGGCGTTGTTGAATTTCTTATGAGTGTATACACAAACGGAGATGGTCCTTTAGTATATCCGGTTTTGCTGCTTGACGGTACAAACATAGGCTATGTGCAGGCTGTGCCGGTTGATGACGGCAAATGGGAGATTGGCTATCATATCGGCAAGGCATATACAGGCAAAGGCTATGCAACAGAGGCTGTAAAAGCCTTTTTGCCAGTAATTATGTCAAAGCTTGGTATAACAGAAATGCTGGGTATCTGTGTAGCAGAAAATACAGCGTCAGTAAAGGTGCTGGAAAAATCAGGCTTTGTAAAGGAGTTTGAGGGTACAGGTAGCTATCAGGCCAAAGAGAGAAAAATCTGTAAATTTACATATTCTGTATAAAATATAATCTAACAGCTTATTTTAAAGCAGTTGCTATGTATGGTAGCAGCTGCTTTTATTTTTTATCAGAAAATTACTTGACAACCTAACAGTTGTTAGGTATAATGAACCTAACAACTGTTAGAAAAGAGGTCTTGAATGAATACTAAAGAAAAAATACTTGCTGTTTCTCTGGATATGTTTGCAAAGCAAGGCTATACAGCTGTATCTATAAGGGATATATGCAAGCAGGTGGGAATAAAGGAAAGCTCTGTATATTATCATTTTAAGAACAAGCAGAGTATTTTTGATGAGCTTATAGAAAGATTTACTGAAATTGCAAATAATATGATTTCAATGCTTGAAAACGGACTTGCAAATGGTCAGGATTCATTTAGCGATGGCTTTAATACAACAGCTGATTATTTTTTTGAGAAATATCTCATGGATGATTTCTGCAATAAGGTTATGCGTGTTTTGCTTATTGAGCAATTTGGCAGTGAAGCTGTACGCAGGTTGTGTCAGGAATGGTTGCTTGATAAACCACTTGAAATTCAAAGTAAAATTTTTTCAGCGTTAATAAGCTTTGGTATGATATCAAAAGCAAACAGTGATTATCTTGCTGTAAAGTATTATTCACCGATTTATTTTTACGCTAATAAATGGCTGTTCAGTGGTGAGCTTACAGAGGAAAAGAAAACAGCCTTTCGTAACGACGTATATAAGCACATTCAGATGTTTTTTATGGAAACAGGAGGTAACAATGGCTAATATAATTATAACAGGAGCAAACGAGGGTATTGGATATTTTATGGTTGAAAAGCTTCTTGCAGACGGTAACAGAGTATCGGTTTTAGATATAGAAACAGAAAATCTTGCAGCCCTGAAGAATGAGTATAAAAATAATCTTATTTATTACAAGACAGATTTAAGAAATTCAGACGAAGTAACATCGGCAGTAGACGAAACAGTAAAGGAATTTGGTACACTAGATATCGCTGTGCATAATGCCTGTAAATGTACATTTCAAAGTGAAGCAGAAACAGATTTTGATACCTATAAGGATGTTTTTGATGTGAATTATTTTGGTGCATTGCGTTTTGTGAAAAGTGTAACACTTTATATGACAGCACAGAAAAAGGGCAGAGTTATCTTTACAAGCTCTGGTGTAGGTGTAACAGGGTTTATGAATATTTCTCCGTATAGCTCAACAAAGGGTGCTTTGGAGTCATTAGCAAAATGCTTGCGAATAGAGTATGCCAAGCACAATATTACATTTCATATAATGCAACCACCACTTACAAGAACAAAATCAGCGTCACCACTGCCTGTACCAGATGAATTTAAAGCAAAGCCAGAAAAGGTAGGGTATGGACTTGCAAAGCATATAAATTCAAAAAGCTATATAATCTGTCACAGCTGGTTTCAGAAATTTCAGACAATGGGCTGTTATTTCTTCCCGATAAAAATGGGTGCGTTGCTCTCAAAAATGACTGCTGATAGTGCTGAGTCAAAAGCAGAAAGCAACGACTGATAGCTGTGATATCTGATGAAAAAACAGAATGTAACGGGATAATTCACGCAGTGCTATGTAATCTGGTTTGATAGTAAAACATAGAATAGTATATAAACAGGGCAAATACCAGCAATTACGGTGTTTGCCCTTGAGTTTTCAAGAAAGCAATGAAATTTGGTTTGAAACTGGTTTTGGCTGTCAAAAACCTTTAAAAATCAAAAAAAATATGATAAAATTAAAAAAACACCTTGCGTAATGTATTGCTTGTAACGCTGCGTAATGATATATACTGGCGTTGAAAAGGAGGAGAAAAGGCTATGTCTAAATACACAACAGGAGAAATCGCAAAGCTTTGTGGGGTTTCTGTAAGAACAGTACAATATTATGATACTAAAAATCTTTTAGTTCCCAGCGAGCTTACCGAGGGTGGTCGCAGACTGTATAGTGATGAAGATCTTAAAATTATGAAGATTATCTGCTTTCTTCGAGAGGCGGGTTTCCCTCTTAAAAGCATAGAGGCGTTACTCTCAGATGAGAATACAGAAAACATTATTTCGGTATTGCTTGACCAGCAGGAGCAGCTGCTGAAAGAAGAGATTCATGAAAGACAGAAACAGCTTTCTATTATTGAAAGCATACGAGCAACATCAAAAGAGCTTGAGAGATTCTCGGTTAAATCTATAGGAGATATAGCACATCTTATGAAAAATAAAACTGAACTAAAAAAATTAAGAGCCCTACTTGTTATTATCGGTACACCTGTAACAATATTCTTCTGGGTAGCTGTTATACTCTGGGTTACAAAGGGTATGTGGTGGCTGATGCTTATCGATTTGTTGATTCAGGCTACTTATGGCATTTGGGCAACAAATTATTACTATAATAATGTTGGCTACATTTGCCCGGAATGTCACGAGGTATTCAAGCCTGGTATGAAGGAATTTTTCTTTGCATACCATACACCAAAAATGCGTCGTTTAACCTGTAAAAAGTGTAATCATCACGGACTTTGCATTGAGGTTTTTACAGGTAAGGAGGATTCGAATAATGGTTAAGCTGTTTGCTAAAATTAAAAAGCCTTTATTGTTTGCTGTTTCACTTTTGCCTGTAGCTATTATTGGTGGCTTTTTTACAGGAGGCTATATTATTGATACACTAGCTCCAGAGGCGTTGCAGGAGGTAATAGCACAGGTTGGTGATGTAAATATACTTTCAATCGTCACAATGGTGCAGACTATTACATATGCATTGGTATGTGGTTTTTTCGGATACCTGATTACAGATAAAATCGGACTTATCAAGCCGTTTAAATTTAAAAGCAAGAGTCTTGTAGTCAGTTTGATTTTTGGAGCAATAACAGGCAGTCTTATTGGTATTGACCATTTTACAACAGGTGCAGTATACCCAGAAATTCAGACTGCAAATATAAGTGGTGTTACCTTTGATGGCGTGATGGCATCAATTCTTTATGGTGGCGTTATAGAAGAGGTCATGCTAAGACTTTTCTTTATGTCACTTCTGGCTCTTATTATCTGGAAGCTGTTTTTCAGAAAGTATACAGCTGATAATATGCCACAAAAGGTATACATCATTGCTAATGTAATTGCAACCCTTGTCTTTGCAGCAGGACACCTGCCAGCAACAATTGGTGTTTTTGGTACACTTACACCAGTAATTGTTATCAGATGCTTTCTGCTTAATGGTCTTGGTGGTTATCTTTTTGGTGAGCTTTTCAGAAAATACGGTATTGGTTATGCTATGATTGCCCACGCAACAGCTCACATTGTGAAGTTTATTATCTTCGCAATCTTTATTTAATAGCGTAAATCAAGATTATAATACTAATACCTGATTAAACGGTTGAATAGATTGTCGAGCAGAATTTGCTCAGAACGAGGACGACGACGCAGGCAAGCTGTCGCTTGTCAAGGAGAAGAACGAAGTGTTGAGTAAATTATGCCGACAAGATATCTAGTGTTTAAATAGGTATTAGTATAAGAA
>JAXJDU010000069.1:0-1907 GCA_036301785.1 Acutalibacteraceae bacterium
ATAAAAATAGTTTGTAAGAGTGTAAAATTTAAGCTTGCTATAAAAGCAAGTAAGAGTTCGACACATTACATGTGTCCTTTATAAAAAATACTTTAAATCAGTACAAACTAACTGTAATGTTGAAATTTTATCATTGTGCTATAAAGCCATACAGAGTGCAACCCTGACCGATAAACTACAATTTATAAATCATCTGCAGTATAACTATACACTACCTATACTGCAAAAATTATCAGTTTTTAGTGCCAGACAAAACTGTTTTATTGCGTCTGATTAATTCATCTGCAATCAGTGGTCGAAGCTCAGCTGCAAGGTAAAGTGAGCCACAAACCAGCACAGCACCATCATCACCAGCAAGGTCTAAAGCCTTTTCAACTGCCTCGGTGTAGCTATCCATAGGATAAACCACATCAAAAAATTTAACAGCCTTTTCTGCAAGCTCCTTGCTTGTCTGCTTGCGTGGGTTATCTGGCTCAAGTGTTATTACAGTGTCGATTAAATTATCGATATATTCAAGTGACGAATTACTGTCTTTATCCTTGAGCATACCCATAATGCAAATAATCTTCTTGCCTGGCAAATATTCCTTGATAGCATTTGCAAGTGCCTGCATACCGTTTGGATTGTGTGCACCGTCAACAAGCACTACAGGCTCTTTGCACATCAGCTCAAGTCTTGCTGGCATTTCTGCCTTTTTAAAGCCTTCTGTTATATTTTCGTCGCTTATATCAAAGCCATACTTATCTCTTAGCTGATTAACAGCACCAAGTGCAAGCCTTGCGTTTTTGGTCTGGTGCTCACCTATAAGGTGAATTGTAAGCTCCCTGTTGTCGCAGATGAAATTTGTATGCTCAATGCTTTTTTCTGTTATTTCAAGCTTAAAATCATCGGCATAAATCAAATCGCTGTTTGCTTTGTCTGCAAATTCTGCTATAACAGTGTCGGCAATATCGCCCTGTCTGAAATAAACTGTGCTTGAATTCTGCTTTATAATTCCAGCCTTCTGTGCAGAAATTTCGCTAAGGGTTTCGCCGAGTATCGCTGTGTGGTCGTAGCTGATTGAGGTTATTACTGATACCAGCGTATCCTTAACAACATTTGTGCTGTCAAGTGTGCCACCCATACCAGTTTCAAGCACTACAATGTCGCAGTTATTTTCTACATACCATTTAAAGGCAAGAGCTGTTATATATTCAAACTCTGTTATTATAGTACCCTTTTTACTCAGCTGTTCAATAAGCGGGAAGGTTTCTTCTACACAACGGGTAAGCTCATCGTGTGGAATCATTTTGTTATCTATCTGAATACGCTCGGTAAAATCTATGATATAAGGCGAAATAAACAAGCCTGTTTTATAGCCGGCATTTGTAAGCACAGCAGAAATCATTTTGCTTGTAGAGCCTTTACCGTTAGTGCCTGCAATGTGTACATATTTCAGCTTGTCCTGTGGGTTGCCCATTAAATCAAGCAGTTCAAGTATTCTGTCAAGCCCTGGTCGTGAGCCAAACATCATAAGGGAATCTATTTTAGAAATAGCGTCGTTATATGTCATTTTAATTATCTCCTTCGGTAATAGCCTTGTAAATTACACCCTTTTTTATACCTGTAAGCTTGGCTGTTCTCTTTGTTGCCTCGCTGATTGATATATCCTCGTCCTCAGCCATAGCCTGTGCCATTTTAACAGCGTCATCAAGAGTATATTCCTCGGTTGCTTCCTCTATGGTTGCACCCTTTATAATAAGTACAATTTCACCCTTTAACGGAGCGTCCTTATAGGCCTCTACAGCCTTTTCAAGAGTGGTATTTATAACCTCCTCGTGAATCTTAGTAAGCTCACGCACTATCGAGATTTTTCTGTCACCAAAGCTTTCAAGCATATCCTTTAATGTAGCATTAAGCTTGTGTGG
>JAXJDU010000070.1:0-17252 GCA_036301785.1 Acutalibacteraceae bacterium
CCCCAGAAGTAACACCTTGAACAACAAGTGGTTTTGGGTGAGATAACCTTTTTTGCTTTTTTATATTCTTAAAACGCTTCTTTTGGTTTTTGAAATCCTTTTTTTCAAATTTCTTTGATTTTTTTAAAAACTTATATTCTGTTTTTAATGTAAGGTATTTTTGCTGTTTTTTAGAACTCCCTTTATTGGTTTTATAAATTCTTTTAGCTTGCTTGAATTTGTTTTTTTTGCTTTTGAGTAGTGCTTTTTTCTTTGTTTTATTAAGTTTTAGGTTCTTTTTGGTTTTCTTTAATTGTGATTTTTGAGTTTTAAAAGAAGCTCTTTTTTTACGATAGGTAGTTTTTTTAATTTTCTGATTAATTACTGCCTTTCGGACATCATTAAGCATTCGTGCTGTGCTTATCGTTGTAAGCACAGCCTTACCTGAGTCTGAACTATTAAGCTCGTTTCTAGCTTTATTCTTTAGTCTGTTAATTCCAACTTCACTTAACTTTACAACTGCAGTTTCAGCACCCAAAGCGAGTTTTTTAACTGGCTTTAGAAGTTTAATATCTTTATTCAGAATGTTAGGAACATCACCCTCAAATCGACGATTAAAATCGGAAGCTCTGTGCAACACACCTTTTTCTTTATGCAGTGGTGCATCAGCACGAACTATCTTAAAACGAGTACGATATTTACCTTTTTTATTTTTGTTTCTCTCAAATTTGATGTGAAACTCCTTACCCACTAATTTGTTTGTTGCTATATCGGTTACAAATAATCTGGCGGTTTCTGCTCTCAATACTGTTTTTGCAGTTAAACGAACGAGTTTGTTTTTTGATTGATGAGGTTTAAATTTCGTGTGATTAGTAATTTTATGAAAAAATCCTCTATCGTTGTATTCAATACTCATTTTGGATTTCACTCCTCACTTTGAGTAGCTTCATTCAATTTTTCTTCAAGTAATTTCTTTTCATCAGGGTTAGTTGTAAGCAGTGAGTACATTATTGTATCTTTAGGGAACTCGTCCTCAAATGGTAAGATAGTATCTCCAAAGAATATTAATCCCTTACCTTGAGAACTGTTAGTTACATATTTAATTTGAGCGTCTGAAATATGTAATTTCTCTTGTAAAATTTCTCTGTCACCTGATGCCTGATTTAGCATATATATAAAATCACTATTGTCGAGAATATTCTCAATTTCAGGTGAAGCAAGAATATCTTTAACATTCTGTGTAATACCTGTTGGAATACCGCCCCATTTACGGAAACGCTTCCAAATCTCAACAGAATACTTTGCTGTCTGCTCATCACGAAGAAGCAAGTGAAACTCATCGATGTAATACCTAGTTCGCTTTTCCTCATCTCGGTTCATTGATACTCTGTTCCATACTTGGTCTTGAATAATCAACATTGCAACCTTTTTCAACTGAGCACCAAGTTCTTTGATGTCAAAACAAACAAGACGATTGTTAATATCAATATTTGTACGATGATTAAACAAATTTTGAGAACCATTTACATACATTTCAAGAGAGTTTGCAACTCTTGTTGCTACTTCTTCCACATCTGGTTTTCTAAGTTCCACAAGCAAATCTGCAAGAATAGGCATATTTTCGGCACAAGGATTGTTTTGGAAAAATCTGTTGTAAATTCTTCTTGTACAAAGGTCAATAATAGAGCGTTCTTCTGATGTCAAGCCATATTTTCCGCCTATGATAATTTCGCAAAAAGAAATTAAAAAGTCAGATTTTGTAGAAATCGGGTTATCCTCATCATCAATGTTAGTCAAACTAATATCCATTGGATTAATATATTGACAACTGCTCATTGCTATTTTTACTACCTGACCGCTAAGATAGTTCACAAGAGGATAATACTCTCCCTCTGGGTCTGTAATAAAAATGTCATTTAATGTTGTGAGAAAAACATCAATGATTTCTCTTTTTACAGAAAATGACTTACCAGAACCCGGTGTTCCGAATATCAATCCATTTGGATTTTTTAATTTTGTTCTATCACCCAAAATCATATTTTTGCTGATTGCGTTCAGACCGTAATATGTACCACCTTTTTGGAATATTTCTTTTGTAGCAAACGGAACAAACACAGCAACTGCTGATGTTGGTAAAGCTCTTTCGATAGGAACAGCGTTATATCCAAGTGGCAACGAAGATACAAAGGCTTGTTCTTGAAGATAATCAAGGGTGAATAGTTTGCAATTGTTTTTTTGAGTAATTCTTTTAAGTTTATCTAACTGCAATTTATTCTTCTTTGCAGAAGTAGCATAATTTCGAATAGTAACAGTAACCATAAACAATCTTTCGTTACGGCTGTTTAAGTCCTCAAGCATACTTCTAAGTTCTTCAAGATACATCTGTATTGAAGGAGGTAGAATGTCAGAGTCATAGCCTGACATACTTGCTTTTTTCTGTTCATCAATCTTCATTCGCTCAACATCAGTCAGCTTTCCTCTTACAAGTTTTAGAGCCTTTAATTGGTCAAATGGTTTGATGTGAAAATTCACTGCAACTAAATTCTCATCAAGATAATCCATAAGAAATTTATCTGATAGTTCTCCTGCTAAAATATTGATTGATGTAACACTACCAAATCCCTCGTTTAGTTCGAACTCATTTTTCTTGAATTTCATAGACATTGGTGCTACAAAGTCTTTGGTTGAATAACCACTTCGTTTCTTCAGCTCCCAATCAAATATAAACGGTTCGTCAGAAAAAGGATTTAATGAATGATATATAGTTTCTAAACGCTTGTGACCATTTAACTGTTCTGCCTTAACTTTAAATTCAGCAAAGAGTTTAATAACCTCTTCTGTAATTGAGTTCAACTTAGTACGAGCTTGTTTTAATGATTTTGCTTCAATGCTATAAGTTAAATATTTCTTTATAGTTTCACCGTTTTTACCACTCACAAGCTGATGGCATCTCATATCAGAGTATTCTTTACGAACATCGTTATGAGCATCATTTTGAGGTGGTATTGCAATATCGTTTACTAAATCCTCTTTGTTGACTTTTTGGCTTTCGTAGGTAAATTGAAACTTAATAGAGTCATCAAAGTAGTTATGTAAATTACACCACGATGAAAATATACTGTTTTTATCATCAAACGAACCCAGTTGATAGTTTGTATCAAAAAATTCAATAGTCTGAGAGTAGATTTTTCCACCTAAATAGCAAGTACCGTCTTTGAAAATTTCGGTATAAGGTAACATAGACTGTGTTGCAGAATTATTATTCGTGTTTCTGCTTTTTAGTTTATGCATTCTTTGTCTTACTTGCTTTTGCTGTTCTTTAGTAAGTTGTATTTTGTTTTTGGCAGACATTACTTTTTCACCTTCTTTGTTTTTATATTTCTGTCAGCAGGGTCTAAATTAGAAATAAGATGGTGCAATTTGTTATACTCAATCTGTCTTTCTATTGACGAGAAGATATTTTCACTCTGATAAGTGCGAACCTTTGGTTTTTTTAAAAATTCAATCATTAATTTTGCTGATTGTTCAAGATGTAAACCATTTTTGTTATATAATCCGCACATAATAAAAGGCATTGCTATTATGCCCATAGCTAAAATAGGAATAGTTAAATCATTTGCAAGAGGTTTAACTATAAAAAAAGCTGGCAACCCTAATAACAAACCTATACCGAAACAAATAATTTGTCTTTTAGTAAGACCGAACATAAATTTTTGCTTAATCAAAGCCATATCTTTGGGGATTTTTACATAGTGATTTTGCATTTTAATTCTCCTGTTACCACTTATGCCCCAGTGGGGCATAAGTGGTATATGAATAGTGTGTTAGTGAGCTGAGAATACTGACTTGGAAATAGAACTTGAACGGAATATAGTGAATATAAACGCAACAATAAATCCTAGAAGTATAGCCATTGTCATAATCACATCACCACTTTCACCGCTCATCATAGTAGATAGTGCATTGGCGAATAATGCTTTAAATATCGCCAACGCAACCACTATAAAGAACCCTTGGAAAGCGAGTGCAAAAATATTCCTCAGCCAGTTTTTACCGATTTGTCCCCAATCATTATTCATCATTGTAGCCATCGGTATAGGGGAGATTGATAGGTACATAAACACCTCAATAATTCTGCTTGCAAGAACAATTATTATTGCACCCAACAGTACAAGTGTTACTATTACGATTACAAACGAGATAATTAAAGTTACAATAAGCGTACCTACATCAAGACTTATTAATGCTGAATGAAAATCAGCACTATCTATTAAATCACTGCTGATAAGTCCCGTTCCTGTTGGGAATATGGTGGATAAACCATTTGCAACAGCTTGTGTGCCAAATGTAAATATAGCTGTTGTTATGTCAAAAACATTTGAGATTAGCAATATTCCACAGAAGGTTTTGATTATCCATTTAATAAAAATTGAGTCATCAAAATCCCTGAAATTGTTTCCGCCCATAACAGCTTGTAACAAATCGTTTATTACTACTACACACAGAATAAATCCTGCAACAGGAACTATCACATTGTCAGACAATGTATGTATTGTAGTCCAGATAGGTGTTCCTGCACCTGAAGTAGCTCCAGTAAAACTTTCAGGACTACCAAGAAATTGTGCAAAAAGTGGGTTTACACCAGTATCATCGGCATTATTCAAACTATTTGACAATAATTCGCTTGTTGTGTTAATACAACTTTCTATGCCACTTGCAAGTGTATCTTTACACCAATCTTCGATAGCTGTTACAGCATCGCTTACTACGCCCATTTATAACCACCCTCTTTCTTCACGGTTTTATTGGCAAAAGATAATAACCGTATGTTTTTATAAATTAAATTCCAAAAATTAGATTGCACCCATAAACATACTTTGAAGAACAGGAACCATAACAAGTGCTAAAATAATTAGTGCCAATCCTGCAACAAACTGCTTAATACCCTGAGATTTTGCACCTGGGTTATCACTACCGTAACCCTCGATAAGGTTAACAACACCCCAAATACCAAGACCGCCACCGATTAGACAGATTACTGTCTTAAGTACGGTCATTGCACTGGTAATAAAACCAGATGGGTCAACTACACCGCTGGCAGCAAAAGCTGATACTGTTGCCATTGACATAACGCACATTGCTGAAATAGCCATTACGATAAGCTTCTTAATGCTTCTGTTGTTCTTTGTGATACTTTTTACGATTTTTGAATTTTTCATTTTTATTTTCTCCATTCTTAAATAACTTAGTTTGTTTTTGTTGTGTACTGCTCAATAACTGTGTTGCTGTTAATAATTGCCTTATGTTTTTTTACATTGGCAACATACTTTGCAACATCAAAGAAATTCTTTTTATCGTAATCAAGCAGATATGGGTACATTTTATGTTTTGTTATGTCAAATTTCTTTGACATAAAAGGTCGCAAACCTCGGATTTGTAAAATACATTCTGTATTGTCCATAACCTGTAATTGGTCTTGCGTTTTAAGCTCTTTACCGAGCTTTTGATAATTCATACCATAGCTTTCGCTTTGTCCTCTTGTTTTTGATGTGGTGAACATATCAATCGTTTCTTTACCAAGTGACTCTGATATTTCTTTTAGCGTTGTTTTTTCCTTGCCACCCAAAAACAGAGTTGCATCACAGTTACCTTCGATAGTGTCTGCATTGTCCTTGTAAATTGCTTTAAGCTGAGATTTTGTTTGCAAAATCATACTCGCAGAAATCTCTCGGCTTCGGATAGTTGCGATGAGCTTTTCCCAGTCTGGTATCTGACCTATATTCGCAAACTCATCAATCAGACATCTGACGTGATATTTTAATCTTCCTGAGCCGTCTGGATTGTTATCGGCTTTCGTACATAGCAAATTGAATAATTGCGAATACATCATAGCTACAAGGAAATTGAAAGTAGCATCAGTGTCTGAAATTATGATAAATAACGCTGTTAATTCATCACCAAGGGTATCAAGTTGCATTTCATCGTAGCTTGTAATTTCAAGTACCTTGTCGATTGAAAAAGGAGCTAATCTTGTTGAACAAGAAATCAAAATTGATTTAGCGGTCTTTCCTGCTGCCAACTTATACGCTTTGTATTGTCTAACAGCAAATCGACCTAAGCTCACCTGCTCGGCAGATGGCTCTATATCTTTTAGGGACTCATAGTCCTTGCTTTCTTCTGCAAATTCTTCATCTTCGTCCCAACTGTTTTCAATCCACTTTTCCAAATAGTAAAATGCATAATCAATAGCATTTTTGAAGCTCTCGTCATCTTCTCTGCATTCAGAAGCATTAACGAACTCTATGAGTGTTTCAAAATTCCATTCTTCTTGCGGACAAGTAGTAAAAATGAGTGCAATATACGAGGTGTACAGTAACTTTTCGGCTTTAACCCAGAAATCATCACCGCCAGTTTCTTTTGTTGAAGTGTTTTTTATTAATACTTCAACAAATTTTAAAATATCCTGTTCTCGTGTTTCAGGTCGTATGTAAGCGAAAGGGTTATAGTGCATTGATTTTGTAAAATCTACTGTATTGAAAACACGAATTCTGTACGGTTGGTATCTGATTATTTCACCCTTTGAATTTTTAATCGGTTTACCTCGTTGCAGTAATTTTCCGCATTCAACCAATACTGTGCCTTTTGGGTCGGTGACAACATAGCTTGAGTGCATTTGCATTAAGTTCGGCTTAACATAAAATCGTGTCTTACCTGAACCTGAACCACCGATAACTAAAACATTTTTGTTTCGTGCGTACTTTGGAGAGTAGGGCTTTCCCAAAGTCATTCGTTCTGTTTGAGTTAAAAGAACATTATTTTCAAATGATTTAGTGTCCATATACGGTTGTATGTCTTTTTCGTTTCCCCAACGAGCATCACCATATTCTTCACCATCACGATATTTTTTAGCGTGTTTTTTCTTGTAATCGAGTGCGAATTTAATTATTACCGCTATTAATATTCCGATGGTTATGTCAATGAGGTTGAAACTGGGTAAAGGGTTAGTTATCACATCTGCAAGATTATTGAAGAACGGAAGCATTTTCTGGGAAATATCATTTCCGTCCGCTATACGGTATGCGTAACTGAACTTGTTTCCCACCCAGAAAAACATAATGGGTGGAATGGCAAGAATTATATTTTTCTTTAGTTTTTCAGTGTTCATATTTATCGTCCTGCAATATCTGATTTTGATTTGTGTTTCTCTCGGTCGATACTACTTTGCTTTTGGGATATTATTCTTGCATTAGCTTTTATTTGTTCTCGGTTAACAACTTGAGATACGGATTTTGTTTCTAGCTTTTTAGAAATACCCGTTGCATATTCTTGAAACGCTTTTTTGAATGTTTCTGAGTTGTTGGCTGTGAAAAATATGTGATAGGTAGGAGGTTCGGTTGATGAGTCACGCTTCAAAGCGTAGTCAATATCGTATTTCTTAGCTATTGACATAAAATCTTTAATGTTGTTTTCCGTGACTTCGATTGAGTCGAGTTTACCTTGCTTCGCAAGTTTGCCATACTTGATTTTGCCAGTTTTGACCGTGTTGTTGCCTAAAAATTCACTTAATACTCCTTTGAGAAGGTCTGAGGTCACTTGAACTGCCTGAACTGAAAAGCTTATAGTTTTTCTGGCTGTGTCCATTAGCTTACAACAACAGGGTCAGGCATTTTGAATATCTTTTGCTCATTTTCGATTGCCTCTATAAATTTATTAATTACCTCGGTACATTCTTTCTCAGAGTTATAAATACCCAGATGAATTACTCCATCGGTAACATCATCTTCAATTTTGCTGTCAACTGGAAAGCCTATTATTGCAAAACACTCAGTGTCATCTACTTCACCAGAAAAAGTTGAGATGCGTGTTAGAGAGTTGTAATTAACAAGTTCACTCTCTTGTGTGATTATTGTAATCATTTTTTAATATCCTCCGTTTTCGGACTTTTGCTCCACTGGAGCAGAAGTTAATTGTTGATTATATTCGCATTCGAATACTGTGTCGCAAAACAATTCGCTTTCGGACTTTTGCTCCATTGGGGCAGAAGTTGTATTGGACACTCTTTTACTTTGGTAACCGTTAAAATCGTAATTAACCATTTGGTCGTAGTACATCTCCATTGTGTGGGGTGCGTTATAAAGACATACACGAAGATATTTGCGGATATTTTGTATTTGGGATTTTTTTGTTTGATTTTCTAAGCACTCGAATATGTATTCTATATGCCCACTGTCGAGCTTTTCGTATTCACGGACAATTTGAAATTCAGGAATTTCTATTCCCTCTACTAGCAAACTTTTTACTCTGTGTAGATATACATCTGCTATTAGGCTTACAATTAAGTTAAGAGTGTTTTTGGCTAATTTCACTGTATCAAGTAAGTAATCGTATTCAATTTGTTCTTTAACTTTTTCTTCAATTGCAGTATATTCATTCTCTTCATTCATTCCATTTGTCGGTACAGTGTTAGTATCGATTTCTTGACTTCCTACTTGCGTAGAATGAAAGATAGATAGATTAGTCTTATTCATCTCAGTCTTATTCATATAATAAGGAAAAGGCTGACTTCCTGTATTCAAACCGTCAGAAGTTTGTTTTTCGGGAGTCTGGACTTCCTGAGTTGAGGTGTTTTTTTCAGAAGTTTGTTTTTTGGGAGTCTGGACTTCCTTTTCCTGTTTTGGGTCGGAAGTCTGAGAATTTGCTTCTACATCTGCATTTTCGGAGGTTTCTACTGTGTCAGAAAAGTTCATTACATAGATTTTGGTAGGCTTACCTTGACCTTGTTTTTTTCTGATAATAAGACCGATGTCATCTAATTCCTTGAACACTGATATAGCTTTGTTTTTGCCGATGTTAAGCAACTCCATAAGTTCGTCCAGTTTGAAATAAACATAGATGTGCTTATTCTCGTCAACCCACTGATTTCTCTTGGATAAGCTGGCTCTGTCTATCAATAATCCATAAAAGATTTTTGCTTCACAGGATAGCTCCCTGAACTGGTCACCAATAACAAGTTTTTTGGGAAGTCGATAAAAAGTAAATTTATCAATACCATCAACTGAAAAATAATTAAACATTAAGCTCCCTCGCTTTCCATCTGTTGGCTCTTAATTTCTCTTTGAACTTTATCGTAAAGTCTTGTAACTCTACCTGAACCAAGTTCATCAATTAAATCAGCAACCTCGTTAATGGCTTTAGCTGAGTCAGCTTCTGTTATAATTATTGAGAACAACAATTTTGCTTTAACTGAGAAGTTTGCAAAATCCTTATCCATCAGTTCCTTTGGTAAGAAAAAATATTTTGACTCGTTCAATTTGTACACTCTTTCATTTTTGAATTTCAATTAACTGCCTGTTCGCTCGTTTTCTAAAATTTGAATAAAAAAAGAACCAACCTCTTTCGAGATTGGTTCAAAATAGATTGATTAAATTTTCTTCCCTTATTCAATTAACACTATATTCAACGCTGTCTGGAATGGTTATGGTTGTTAAGCTGTCACAGAAATAGAATACATAATCATCAATTTGCCTTATGCTGTTTGACATTGTTACGCTGGTAAGACCACTGCAGTCTGAAAACGCAGATTCTCTGATAATAGTAACGCTGTCTGGTATTGTTATATCAGTTAGGCTGTAGCACCAGGAAAATGCATATTCACCAATAGATATAACGCTGTCTGGTATTGTTATATCAATCAGACTTGTGCAATTGTCAAATACAAAGTTACCAATAGTGTTCAGGTTAGTTGGAAGTGTTACGCTGGTCAGACTTTCGCAACAGCAAAATGCAAAATCGCCAATATGAAAAACGCTGTCTGGTATTGTTATAGTTGTCAGATTGCTACAGCTTTCAAATGCATTATCGCCAATATAAGAAACACTGCTTGGAATTATTACATCAGTTACATTAACGCAATTTGCAAATGCATAATCAGCAATAGTGTTAACTTCCTCTGGGATAGTATAATAATCAGCTGGATTACCTGCAGGATAGTAAATTAATTGTGTTGGTGGCTGATTAAACAATACACCGTCAATTGAAGAATAGAAGGTGTTAGTTGGTACAACCTCTATGTTGGTCAGATTATCGCAATAAATAAATGCACAGTCACCAATATCGGTAACATTTTCTGGGATTGTGATACTGGTCAGATTACTGCAATATTCAAAAGCGTAATTGCCGATATATATAACATCGTCAGGAATTGTTACATTGGTTAAATTAGTACAACCACTAAATGCAGAATCGCTGATATAATTAACACTTTCTGAAATTGTTATGCTGTTTAAGCTGGTGCAGCAATAAAATGCAGAATCACCAATGGTAGTAACACCATCAGGAACAACATAGTTATCAGTGGAATTTGCATTAGGAAAGTATATTAATTCTGATTTATCGTTGTTGAATAATACACCGTCTATAGAAGAATAAACGCTATTGTTTTCTGAAATGTCTATGTTGCTAAGATTATCGCAATAATTAAACGCAGAGTCACCGATATAAGTAACGCTGTCTGGAATTAATATACAAGGCAGACTGCTGCAATATGTAAATGCAGATTCCCCTATAGAATAAACACTGTCTGGAATTGTTATGCTGGTAAGACCACTGCAATAATTAAACGCATAATCATCAATATAAACAACAGTATCTGGGATTACTATGCTGGTTAAATCGCTGCAGTAAGCAAATGCAGAATTGCCTATTTCTACCACAGGCATATTATTTATTTCGTCTGGTATTACGATATAGGTCATACTACCAGTGTAGCCTGTGATTTTGTAGCCATAACCTTCAGTAGACCTTTCGTATGTCCATTCACCGTATTTATCGGTGTATGTATTACTGCTTTCAACCATATCAGTTGTTACAGCTGATGCACTTAATGGTATCGAAGCTGTAATGCTTAAAAGCATTGTAGCTGTCAATAAAATAGAAATTACCTTTTTCATATAGTTTACCTCCGAATTTTATTTTGAAAGATTTTTAATTCAGCTCATCAAAACAATTAATAGTGCATTGGTGATTACTCCAATCATATGTTATTTTTTTGCTATATTTCTATACTTTCAATTTTAGCATATATTCACAATTTGTCAATGTGATAACTGGGATTATGGTTTAAAACGCACAATTTATTAAAATAAAAAATACCGAAGCTCTGCAAAAGAGGCTTCGGTATTTTGGGTATTGTTATTGTAATATTATCCTGTAAGCAGTGTTGTTTCAGGTGTAAAGAAAATCTGGTTGTCACATGAACAAAATGTATCTATCTTATTGTGCCACCACCAACTACATATTCACCGTCATAGAATACTACAGCCTGACCCTTTGTAATGGCTCTTTGGTTTTGCTCGAATTCTACAACAACCTTGTCATCGCCTACAGGGTGAATTATAGCTGTTGCCTCCTTCTGGCTGTAACGGGTTTTTGCTGTTACCTTTATGTCTGTTACAGGCTTGTCTATGGCTATCCAGTTAAGGTCGGTGGCTGTAAGTCTGTTTGTGAACAGGTCTGTGTTTTCGCCAAGTGTAACAATGTTATTGTCAGGGTTTTTATCAAGTACAAAAATAGGATGCTTATAGCTTATGCCCAAGCCTTTTCTCTGACCGATAGTATAATGAATTATACCCTTGTGTCTGCCTAAAACTGTACCGTCCTTATATACAAAGTTGCCCTGTGGTGTGGTAATGCCCATTGTATTCTCCAGAAATCCAGCATAGTCACCGTCTTTGATAAAGCAGATGTCCTGACTGTCTGGCTTGCGTGCGTTTATAAGGTTATGCTCCTCTGCGATTTTTCTCGAGTCCTCCTTGGTCATACCACCAAGAGGGAAAAGCGTGTGCCTTAGCATATCCTGTGTAAGCACATAAAGCACATAGGTCTGGTCCTTTGTGCTGTCTACAGCCTTTTTGATAAGTATTCTTCCGTCTGCTGCAACCTCTCGTTGTACATAATGACCTGTTGCGATGTAGTTGTAATCAAGCATTTTTGCACGCTCAAGCATTTTGCTGAATTTTATATATCTGTTGCAGTCTATGCAAGGGTTAGGAGTTTCACCAAGCTTGTAGCTTTCTGCGAATTTATCTATAACACATTTTTTGAACTGGTCGCCGAAATTAAAAACATAATGCTCTATGCCAAGCTTGTAGCACACTGTGCGAGCGTCCTCTACATCGTCAAGTGAACAGCAGGTGCGTGTGCTGTCGTTTATTCCTATATCGTCATTGCTGAAAAGTCGCAGTGTAGCACCGTCTGCCTTGTAGCCCTGCTGTAAAAGCATTAAAGCAGCCACAGAGCTGTCTACACCACCACTCATACCAACTAAAACCTTTTCATTCATGATTTCACCTCTTTGTCTTTGTTCTTTATAATTTTAGAGTTTTACTTATAAAAGCTTTAAATTAAATACTTTTTCAAGTTTAGTATAATTTATGCCGTCAGATGCAGTCCACCTGTTAATCGGATACGAAAAATCATTTTTATGCTCAACAGGGGCTCTGTCATATTCATTAACAAATTTATCTTCATAGGCAGGAAAGTCTTTGCTTGCTAATACTCCACATATTCCAAGAAGCTCCAGAATATTCCCTATTTCGTTTTTATTGCATTTGAATATTTTTTCTTTGCTGATTAAATCCCTTAGCTTTCCAGCCCTGTCTGGTTTTTCTAATTTGTCAACACAGCCTAATATTTGCTTGAAAATTTCTATATCGTTATCGTTAGGAGTTGCTTTTGGCAATTTAATAAATTGCTCTAAATCAAATAATGCGTAATCTAAAAAAGTGTGTCTGACTCCACCAAATTTGTATCTTTCGAAATTAAAAACATTTAATCCGTGCTTCATGTCATATTCGTCGGGAGTAGTTTTCCAAGCGTACCAACCACATAAATGGCAGTGGTTATTATTGTTATCCTCGGTTGATTTATGTTCTGGGATTGCCTTTGCGTAATAATAACTACCTAAAGGAGAACGATATTCGAGCTTCCTTGTTGATAAGCTGTATAAAAATGCATTAGCAACATCTTCAGGATTAATTTTTGCCAATAAAGCATAAAGCTTATTTATTACTTCGTCGTGCGTCTGGTGCTTAGGGTAGTTGAACATATAGCCGGCTTGCTTAGCATATTCAAAATCATCTTGCGAAACTGTTCCGTCTTTCCAACTGTTGCCTGAGCAGAAAGCATGGAGTAATATTTTTAATCCGTCTTTCATGATTTCACCTCGTTTATTATTAAGCTGTTCATGCTTTCTCTATATGGTTTTCTATACCACAAATAATAAAATAACCACCACTGACTTCCTGTATTGACATGGTTGCAGATAAGCTGTTTTCACCCTTTTTCAATCCGTTTTCTTCCTTAAAGTGCTGGTTATAGGTAATAGTGTATTTTACTGGTATAGCATAAATTTTATCTTCGCTGGCTTTGGCGTTTTCAAAATCGATATCTGTTACCTTGCAGTCTGTAACTGTGTCAAAATAATTTGTAGTGTATGGCTGATTATAGCCGGAATTATCAGGGTATTCCAGCTCCTCGGTAACGCAATCGTTGTATTGCAGTGTGTCGTGTGTGCTGTATGAGAATGCCCACAGCTCCAACAGCTTGGCTATGTCCTGCTGTTTGTATTCTTCTATTACAGAGCTTGCTGTAATATATGGGCTGGCAGGTGCTGTTTCTTCTGTTTTGGTGTTATTGCAGGCAGCTGATGAGAGTGCTAAAAGTGCTATCAGTACAGCTGAAATTATTTTATTTTTCATTACTTTTCTCCTTGCAAAAAGCTTTTATACATTAATATTACATCTTTTTGATTGCAATGTAAAGTGTACACATCTGTAAAATCGCAACCCTTTATTTGACAATGTACTATAAAAAACATTTCCTACATATATATTGAACATATCAGAGGATTTGGAGGTTTTTTAATGAAAGGCATTGTTGAAGAACGAGCCGTAGAGTTAGGTCAATATATTATAGAAAGCAAGGCTACTGTACGCAGTGCAGCCAAAAAGTTTGGTGTAAGCAAAAGTACAGTACATAAAGATGTAAGTGAAAGATTGAAATATGTTAATCCACAGCTTTACACACAGGTAAAGGCTGTGCTGGAGATAAATAAGGCTCAACGACACATAAGGGGTGGTATGGCAACACGCAAAAAGTACAGGGGATTGTAGTGCTTTATACTGAACACCGTTTGAACTTTCTGCAAGTATTTAAATGGTGTTCAGTTATGTCTGAAAAACTCTGGCAGAAATATTAAGAATTGTTAAAGAGTATAGATTGCTTTTTACATTTTATGGCAAAATTAAGCATTTATTTTATATTAGTTTTTAGTTTGTTCATTCTTTTGAAAAGTAAATAATATATAATATGTACAATAAAAAATTATTGTGGTATAATTATAAAGTATAAGAGGTACTAGGAGGACAGTTTACATGAATAAGAAGAAAAAGGTTTTAATTGTAGATGATGATACAAATATTTGTGAGCTTTTACGCTTGTATATAGATAAAGACGGCTTTGACACAGCCATTGCCAACAACGGCAGTCAGGCACTTAAGCTGTTTGAGCAGGAAAAGCCGGATTTGGTGTTGCTTGATATTATGCTACCAGAGCTTGACGGCTGGCAGGTGTGCAGAGAAATAAGAAAAACATCACAGGTGCCTATTATTATGCTTACAGCAAAGGGTGAGGTTTTTGACAAGGTGCTGGGCCTGGAGCTTGGTGCTGATGACTATGTTGTTAAGCCTTTTGAGGCAAAAGAGATAGTTGCCAGAATTCACGCTGTATTGCGTAGGTCAAGCACAAACGAGGCTGCTAACATAAAAGAGGTTAACTGGGACAAGCTTTCTATCAATCTTACCAATTACGAGCTTAAGGTTGACGGAGTGCAAGTAGATACACCACCTAAGGAGATGGAGCTTTTATATCACCTTGCATCTAATCCTAACAGAGTGTTTACAAGAGATGCACTTCTGGACGAGGTATGGGGCTTTGATTATTATGGTGACTCAAGAACAGTTGATGTTCATGTAAAAAGACTCCGTGAGAAAATCGACGGTGTTTCTCCACAGTGGGAGCTGAAAACAGTGTGGGGTGTTGGATATAAGTTCGAGGTAAAGGAATAAACATATTCACTGATAAACAGCAGAATATAAAGGCTGTTAATACACCGAAAGCTTTAATAAAAGGTATTCCTTGCTTGTAAAGGAATACCTTTATTTATGGATAGGACCATTACAAATTTTTGAGGAGAATGATAAGTGATGGGTAAAAAAAGTTTATTTGCACAGTACCTTACAATGAGCCTTGTTACTATGCTGTTAAGCTTTGTAATACTTGGCACAATGCTTGTGTTTTTTGTTGCAAGGTTTTCAAATGTAGAAAAGCAGAATCTGCTGGTAGAAAACGCAAATCAGGTTGCCGATTTAGTTTCTGAAAAAACGGTTGCAGTCAATAACAGTATGTATATAGGTGCAGCTGATATGGGTTGGATTTCAAGTGTGGTAGATACTATATCGTCAAGTATAAATTCAGATATCGTTATTACCGACGCAAAGGGTGTTACAGTTATTTGTAACAGTGCCGAGGAATGTACACATAAACAGCAGACCTTGCCACAGGATATTCGTGCGTCAGCAAAAGCAAACGACATTTTTTTCAGGAGTGATTTAGGTGGTATGTATGTAACCCCTCGCTTTGCTGCAGTTGTGCCGATAACTGTTGATATAGGCACAGGTACACAGACAATAGGCTTTGTTGTGGTGGCAGCTACTGAATCTACTACTTTTTCTGATTTTACCGGAGAAATAACTAAGATATTCCTTTATGCTGCAATTGCAACCTTTGCTATTGTTGCGTGTATGATATGGTTCTTCTCATATAAAATGATAAAACCGTTAAGGCAGATTTCAATAGCTGCCAAAAAGCTTGCAAACGAGGATTTCTCAGTAAGAGTACCGGTTACATCAAGCAACGAAATAGGCACACTGGCAAAAACCTTTAACGAAATGGCAGACTCGCTTGCTGTGTCAGAGAGTACACGACGAAACTTTATTGCAAATGTGTCGCACGAGTTAAAAACACCTATGACAACAATTTCTGGCTTTATAGATGGTATTCTTGACGGTACTATACCTCCAGAAAAGCAACGCCAGTATCTGCGTATTGTTTCAACCGAAACTAAGAGATTATCAAGACTTGTAGCCTCTATGCTGTCATTGTCACGAATTGATAACGGCGAGCTGAGAGTGAAAAAACAGGAATTTAATCTGTCAGAGGTAGTAATTTCAACACTGCTTACCTTTGAGCAGAAAATAGAGGAAAGGCATATTGATATACAGGGCTTAGAAACCTGTACAGTGCCTTCTGTAGTAGAGGGTGACCCTGACCTTATTCATCAGGTGGTTTATAATCTGTTTGAAAACGCTGTAAAGTTTGTTGATGCAGGTGGTTATATAAAGGTAACTCTTACCGAGCACAGCGACCGTACAGAGCTGGAAATAAAGAATAGTGGTCACGGCATAGAGCCAGATGAACTTATGCACATTTTTGAAAGATTCTATAAAACCGATAAATCCCGTAGTCAGGACAAAAACGGTATGGGCTTAGGCTTGTATATCGTTAAAACAATTATGCGTCTGCATGGTGGAGATATTGTTGCACAAAGTATAGTAGATGAATTTTGCAGCTTTACTTTGTGGTTGCCTAAAAACAAGGTGCAAAGCAATATGCATAATATTTTTTCACCACGCAAAAAAGAGGACGGAGCTACTATGGTAAGCTCAGACGGTACAATTATTTCTACTGCTCAGACTATAGAGGAGTATATAGAAGAATAATGCGGAGGAATTATTTTGGATAATAATTTTAACATAAATAACAATAATAACAGCCTTGGTGCTGATGTGCCATCTGTAACTAATGGAAATACAGCTGATAATGGCGTTGCCTATGCAGGTATGAATAATCAGGTGAATAGTGCTGTGCCAACACCCCCAGTGCCACAGTGGAGTAATCAGACACCAGTAAACCCAGTGCCAACACCCCCAGTGCCACAATGGAGTAATCAGACACAGGTAAGTCCAGTGCCAGCACCCCCAGTGCCACAGTGGAGTAATCAGACACAGGTAAGCCCTGTGCCAACACCCCCAGTGCCACAGTGGAGTAATCAGACACCAGTAAACGCTGCGTCAACACCCCCAGCGCCACAATGGAGTAATCAGACACAGGTAAGTCCAGTGCCAACACCCCCAGTGCCACAATGGAGTAATCAG
>JAXJDU010000071.1:0-4221 GCA_036301785.1 Acutalibacteraceae bacterium
ATAAAAATAGTTTGTAAGAGCATAGTACCTTAGCTTGCCATAAAAGCAAGTAAAACACCGACACATTACATGTGTCCCTTATAAAAAATACTTTGTACCAATACAAACTAACTGCAAATATTAAAACTATAGCATTGTGCTATAAAGCCACAGAGTGCAACTCTGACCGATAAACTACAATTTATCACAAACTATATAATTATCCTGTCGGATTATAAAGCCTTTAGCTTTTCTCTTACAATTTCTCCTCTTTTTTCATCTCGCTTATCAGGTGTTAAGTCGTTGCCAGCTGATTTTATAATCATAGCAGGCTGTACACTTACCATTAAGGTGTTAATCTCATCTAATGTAATACCTGCGATAATGTTTTCTGCAATACCCATTCTTACAGCAGAGAGTAACAGCATACATTCCTTGTTATCTATAAGTAATGCATATCTGAGTGTGCCCAGACTACGCATAATGTAATCCTTCGTTTCAAGTCTTTTGCAAGCCTCGGCTCTGGCTTCACGCTCGTTATTGATAATCTGGATAGTAACGCTTTTAAGGTTTTCTATAGCAGTTTCTTCTGATAAACCAAGTGTAACCTGATTAGACAGCTGATACAGCCCAACCTGTGCTTCGCTGCCTTCGCCAAAAGTGCCTCTCAGGGTTAATCCGATTTTAGCAAGGTTATCTTCAAGTCTGCCTATAACCTTACTTTGCTGCAAAGCTGGTAGCTGTAGCATTACTGAGGCTCTTAATCCTGTGCCTAAATTTGTAGGGCATTGTGTAAGATAACCCAGTTTGTTATGAAAGGCAAAGCCAAGAGCATTATCAAGCAGTGTGTCGATTTTGTCGGCAGTTTCGTAAGCTTCTTTAATAGATAAGCCTTCGCTTAAAACCTGAATCCTTAAATGGTCCTCTTCGTTTATCATTATGCTTATGCTTTCATCATCTGAAATAAGCAGATACTTACCAGCTCTTTGCTTTGCAAATGACGGGCTAATCAGATGACGCTCTACCAATGAATTAGCCTCTATAGCAGATATTGCAGACATATTGATAAAGCTGAAGCTTTTTGCTATATAGGAATTGCAGTTTTCAAGGGCTTCTTTAATTTTGTTTGCGATTTCATTTTTCTGCTGAAGATTTAAAAGGTGAGGGAAAGGGTAGTCACGCAGATTTCTTGCAAGCCTTACTCGTGAGCTTATAACAACATCACCGTCACAGCCGTTTTTGTTATACCATTTATCAGCCATTAGCTTCACCTGCTTCCATTTCGTTTATTTTATCTCTTAGCTCAGCTGCAAGCTCAAAATTCTGATTTTTAACAGCTATAGCAAGCTCCTGTCTTGTTTTTTCAATCTTTCGTGCTATTTTCACATCAGCACTTGCGTTTGCTGCAACCTTGCCTGTGTGCTGAATATTTCCGTGTATTTTCTGAATTGAAGGTAAAAGATCGTCGTAAAATTCAGAGTAGCACTCTGAACAGCCTACCTTGCCCGAGCGTGCAATGTCTGCAAAGGAAGAGCCACATCTTTTACATCGGCTTGCACTTGTGCGTGAAGGTAAACCATCGCCAAAAAAGTTACCTAAAAAGCTGCTGAAGTCAGTACCGTTGTGTGCAAAAATATTTCCATAGCCCTTTTTGTTTGCACAGTCTGCACATAGCCATAATTCAGTGTACTCACCGTTTACCATTGATTTAATATGAGTAGATGCCTGATGCTTATTACATAATTCACAAATCATTATAAAAATCCTCCCTATAAATTATATCTGGCTTAACAGCATATTTTTCATTACGGTTGCCCGTACTATGTTTCTGTATTGCTTAGGTATATCTGCAAAGGCTCTTTCAGAAATAGCCGAGCCCATAATTCTCATAATCTCTGTAGAAATTATTCTGTTGGTGGCTAAGTTTTCTAAAATCAGCATTGCCGATGTTGCGTCTAAAGTATTGCCCATAGTTTTAATTATATGCATAATTATACTGCCCTTGTCTGTGGCAAAGCGTACTCGTGTAATGCGTATATATCCACCACCACCTCGTCTGCTTTCTACAACATATCCGTTTTCCTGTGTAAAGCGAGAGCTGAGCACATAGTTAATCTGGCTAGGCACACAGCCGAGTGCGTTTGCAAGCTCGTTTCGTTGGATTTCTGCTGTGCCGTCGCTTTCTTCAAGCATATTTTTTATATATTCAGCTACAAGGTCGCTCATTCTCATAGTATCACCACCTTCATATTAAAATTTAACTTTGACTTTCTTTGATTTTATTCTATAGGATTGGTCAAACAAAGTCAAAGTTAAATAAAGTCAAACTAAAGACTCTGAACTCTTGTTTTCTCTGCTTTTCTCGCAAATTCTCTTAATAGCTCTGTTTTGATTAAAAAATGTAAAGAATTGGTGAATAAATAATAAACAAAATATGTGCAGCATTTTTAGCTTATTGTTTACTTTTAATGTGTGGTTTGGTATACTGATACTATAAATATAACAGGAATGAGGTATTATGTTTTGAAGGTATTACAGAAATTAATTTGTCTTGCAATGGTATCGGCTGTTTCTTTTTCTTCAGTTATTACTGTGGGTGCAAAGGATTTAACTACAGTAACAAAGGGAAAGCAGAATATTTCAGCACCATCAGGAGCAGTTAACAAAAAGGTTGGTTCATTATTAAAGAAAAATACAGTACCAGCACAATCTATAAAAGCAAAAGAGGGGCTGCCGGCTAAGTATAGCAGTGTGGATAAGGGCTATGTAACATCTGTAAAGAATCAAGGCTCACACAATACCTGCTGGACATTTTCTGCTATGGCTGCTCTGGAAACAGCATTGCTTAAAAATGGCTTTGGTACATACGATTTTTCAGAGGAGCACCTTGACTCATGGTCAGCAACCCGTAGTGATGGCTTTGGCTGGATAAGAGATTTAAACGATGGCGGCTATTCTGATATGGCTATGGGGTACTTTGCGTCATGGCAGGGTGCAAGGCTGGAGCAGGATATTCCATTTGGCTATGCTACAGGTAAAAGCTTTGAAAGTGTAGACGCTTTAGGTACTACCGCATACGGTGTTACAGGCATTATAAAGCTGCCTAAGGATGTTGCAGTTGTAAAGACTGCTGTGTATGATTATGGTGCAGTATCAGCAAGCTTTGCAGCAAATGATATGTTCTTTAATGCTGACAAAACAGCAGCCTTTGCGTATAAAAAATTCAGCAGCTCTTCATCTATCGAGGGTCATGCAATTACAGTTGTAGGCTGGGACGACAGCTATTCTAAAACTAATTTTAAAGAAGGCTATCAGCCTGAAAATGATGGTGCATGGCTATGCAAAAACAGCTGGGGTGATTATAACAGCCTGGACGGTTATTTCTGGATTTCATACGAAGACCCATATTTGTTTGGCGAAGAGCTAAGCGAGGCTTTTGCAGTTACAGCTGTTCAGAAAATAGAGAATAACACAAAGCTTTATCAGGTAGAGGAATTTGGTTCAACCTATGACTTTAATTTAACTGTTACTACAAATGGTGTTAAGTCATCAGTTAAGGATATGACATATATCAATAAGTTTGATTTCACCGAGCAGTACGGTAAACTTGACGGTGTAATGTTTGAAACTATGGCTGTGGGTGCTGATTACAGTGTTTATTTTATTCCACTAGACAGCAATGATGTACCGGTGAACGACGAAAGCAAGTGGACCGAACTTGCAAGTGGTGTAATTGACTATGCAGGCTACAGAATAGTAGATACAAGCTATACACTGCCTTACAGCAAGGGTGCTATAGGTGTTACAGTTGACGGTACAGCCTCAGATGTTGGCAGTACATTCGGCTGTGATGAATGGCTTACAACCACACGAGGCGAGCTGATATTTAATCCTGATGTTGACAGAAACGCAAGCTTTCTTCAGTATAAAAATAAAATGTATAATCTGTCAGATTTTTACAGCGATAAGTTTGACGATGATATTGGCTCAAACTTTGTGATAAAGGCATTGACATCATCAGATGATGGTGTAGCTAAGTACGATATAGATAACGACAGCGAGGTTAGTCTGAAGGATTTAACATATTTAAAGCGTTATCTGATTGGAACAACCAATTTTAACAGAAATCAGATATTTTCAGCAGATATAGATTCTGATGGTGAGGTTACTCTTATAGATATAACCTTTATGACCAGAGAAATACTCAGGTGATAAAAACAGTATAAAAAACAGTATAAATAA
>JAXJDU010000072.1:0-4797 GCA_036301785.1 Acutalibacteraceae bacterium
CACAGGTTAAGGAAATTCTTATTGACCTTGACTGTGAAAATCTGATTGTGGAGGAGTGATATAATGGCAAGAGGTGAAACTTACGAAGAGTTTGTTAAAAAATTTGAACCTAAAAAAACAACTGATGATTGCTACACTCCTCCGTTAGTTTATGAAGCTGTTGCTGACTGGGTAGCTACTAGATATGGATTAAACTCCGATGATTTTGTGCGTCCATTCTATCCAGGAGGCGATTATGAACATTTTGGTTATAGCAATAAAATCGTTGTGGACAATCCTCCGTTCTCCATTTTGGCACAGATAATAAAATTTTATATAGAGAAGAATATTAAGTTCTTCTTGTTCGCTCCCACACTAACAGGTTTGGTGCGATATTCGGACTACTGCACAGCTATACCTATCGGTGTAAGTGTGACTTATGAAAATAAAGCAATGGTTAATACATCGTTTGTGACTAATTTAGAGCCACACGAAATAAGAATGATGTCAGCACCAAGTCTTTATAAAGCTGTAAAAGAAGCAAATCAGGAGTACTCTAAATCCCTCGTAAAACAAGTACCGAAGTACGAATACCCTCTTGATGTGATTACTTCTGCACAAATGTATCAATATAGCCGTTTAGGCATTGATTTTGCAATCAAAAGAGATGAGAGTGAACGCATTTCTGCACTCGACTCACAAAAAACATCGAAAAAAGCGATTTTTGGTTGTGGCTTGCTTATTTCAAACAAGAAGAAAGCAGAACGAGAGAAAGCGGAACGAGAGAAAGCAGAACGAGAGAAAGCGAAACGAGAGAAAGCGGAACGAGAGAAAGCAGAACGAGAGAAAGCGGAACGAGAGAAAGCGGAACGAGAGAAAGCAGAACGAGAGAAAGCGGAACGAGAGAAAGCGGAGTTCTGGACTTTGAGCGAGAGAGAATTAAAACTAATCGCTAAGCTTAATTAAGTAAAGGGGTGATAATATGTCAACAATCAAAAAAATGACGGATTTAGCCAAAAAGCAAGTTGGCAATGGTCCGTCTAAATATCGTAACTGGTACTACGGTAATTATATGGCTGGTGTAGCTTGGTGTGCTGCCTTTATCAGCTGGCTTGCAAACCAATGTGACCTGCTGGGTGTATGCTTTGTTAAGACAGACGGAGCAGGTTGCTTTGCTCGTGAGGGTGTGCCAAAGGGTTATGGTAAGTGGTATTCAAAGTCAGAAACCACACCAAAAGAGGGTGATTTAATCCTTTATCGCTACGGTGGTACATATACAGACAAATACCACAGCGACCATGTAGGTTATGTGTACAAGGTTGCAAACGGCAAGGTATACAGCATAGAAGGTAACACCAATGGTAGCAACGATACTTCACAGGTTAATCATCATGAACACAACCTATCAGATTACCGTATTCACGGCTACTACAGACCGAACTATCCAGATGTTAAAACAGAAAGCGAGGAAGCAGAAATGAATTTCAGAAAAGGCGACAAATCAGACGGTGTAAGGGCTTACAAATCAATGCTGATTACTGCAAAAACGCTTGGTCTTATTACTCAGACAGTAAACCCAGATGATGTATTTGGTGACGGTACACTAAAGGCTACTAAGCAGGTGCAGACAAAATACAAGCTTGAGGTTGACGGAATTGCAGGCGTTAAGACTATTACAGCACTACATAATGCTATCGGTGAGGCTATCGCAAATGTTCGTAAGTGCGACAGGAACTCAGTCCTGTTAGAAGCGAGGGCTGCTGTGGTGAATGCCGTAGACAGTTTAAAGGTGTAACCATGAGTAAAGAAAATGTTTTTCAGGGCATTATAGCCCTTATTGTCGCAGGTGTGTCTGCGTACTTTCAAATCATAGCTATACCCCTACTGGTATTAATGGTCGTGATGATTACCGATTACATCACTGGGATGGCTTCTGCATATATACGCAAGGAGTTTTCTTCAAAAGTCGGTATTATCGGAGCCGTAAAGAAAGTAAGCTATATAGCACTTGTATGTGTGGGTATATGTGCTGACTACCTGATACATACAGCATTAACACAGTTGGGTGTTCAGCTTAATGTTCAACTGCTATTCGGTTTGCTAGTTACTGTGTGGCTGATAATTAACGAGCTTATAAGCATTCTCGAAAACCTAAGCAAGATAGGTGTGCCTATGCCTAGCTTTTTGATGAAACTCGTTAAAAGGCTTAAAATCACGGTTGAGAGTAAAGGTGATGTTTAGTGGGCTATAAGTTTCCGAGCAGATTAAACAAACTATTCACTCTTTTGACTCCAGAAACTAAAGAAAACAAATACGGTTCTGCTGATGTATCTTATAAAGAAAGCAGAAAACTATGGTGTTTTATGCGAACATTTAACGGTACAGAAACTATTGTTAATGGTATTCTAACCGTTAAGAAAACAGGTGTAGTTGATTGCTACTATAACCCTAACATCACAGCTGATTGTCGCCTTAAAGACGACAACGGAATAGTTTGGAAAATTATTAGCGAACCTGAAAATATCAACGGAAACAATCAATTTATGCAGTTTAAAGTTGAATGTATAGGAGCTGTTGCGAATGTCAACGAGTAAAGCTTGGGGCATTGAGTTTAAAGGTTTTCCTGATGTTCTGGAACAACTAAGAAAACTTGAAGCCGATATTCAAGGTATCACCGAAAAAGCGTTGGTTGAAACTCAAGCTTATATTGCAAAACAAGCAGATAAACTTACCGAGGATGAGATGTTGCCAGCTAAAGGAGAATATCGAGGGGACCCATCCGAAACCAAGGAAGCAATTATAAGAGATACAGAAGAATTCCCTGTTAAATGGGAGGGTGAAATTGCAAGTATTGCTGCAGGCTTTGTGCACGGAAATACACTCAATCCGATATTCTTGATGTACGGTACACCAAGAATGGAGCCTGTACCAGATTTAGAAGACGCTATAAAGGGAAAGACTGCTAAAAAAGCTGTTGCTAAAATTCAAAAAGATATTTTTATAAACGCAGTAAAGGAGGCTGAAAAATGACAATTCAAAATCTAGTGAAATTATTAAAAGAAAATTTCAAATGTGAGGTTTATCGTCAAGGCAGTCTTCCTGAAAGCGTGCCTTATCCCGATAGATTTTTCACCTACAAAAACACAAGCTCGGATTTTTCGGAATATTCCGATAACACCGAAAAAACCCTTGAAGTTGATATAAGTTTATATTTTTACAGCAGAAGTTTAAATGATGTTTTTGAAACTCTATCAAAAGCACGAGACATACTCAAGAAAGAAGGTTGGCTCTGCCCTACAGCAGGCACAGACACACCTACAGATGACCCGGATTATTCTGCAAGAATGATAAAAATTATAAAAGAAGAAAGGAACATTTAAAATGGAAAGACCAATTACTTATGAACGCTACAGAGGTATTAAAAATGCAGTTATCGCAAAAGTAACAGTAGATGATGAAGGAAACTACACCACAGGCGAAGTAATCAGATTGATGGGTGCTACTGAAATTTCAAAAGATAAGAAAACAAGTAGCGAGACATTCTTCTGTGACGATTTAGCTAACGGCGTAACAGAAGCTACAGGCGAAACAACTATTAAGGTTAAGGGCACTATTCCTAGCCGAGAGGTTGAAGCTATGATTTCAGGTGTTACCTATGATAAGACAAACGACGCTATTATTGAAACACCAAGAACCGTGTCTTATTTCGCATTCGGTTACTGCTATTCGCTCACAGACGGCACTGAAATCCTAGTATGGAACTTCAAAGGCACATTTTCTGTAGGCACTCAAAATCACAAGACTAAGGATGACGGCACATCATCTGAACAGCTTGAGCTTACATATACAGGTATTGACACCATTCATAAGTTTAAGAATATTCCTGATGGCGAAAATAATACTAAAATAAGCAGTGCACGCTCATACATTGTGAAAGCAACAGAAACTATCACTGCTGAGAAGTTTTTCACACAGGTTACAACACCTGATACTATTTCAAGTATCACAACTACAGCTGCACAGGGTGAGTCTTGATGAATATTGATGAAATCACAACCGTTAGCCGAAATGCTTTTAAAAGACTTTCTTTCGCAAAGGTTGTTAAGCTTTTAAAGATTAGCGAAGTTGACGAAAGCGTTTCTCAAAACTCTTTTTTTGCTGAAATCGCAAAAAACAAAGAGAAAATAACAGAGCTTCTAGGGTTGGAAAATTCATCAATCGAAACAACAGATTTAATAAATGTGACAACAGCTGTACAGCTGGAAATATTTAAATATTTGCAAAAAATATCAAAGAAAAAAGATAACTTTGCAGAATTAGAGGGCGACGGGGAAACCTGTTGCCCTTTTTTTAAAAGTTTGCAAAGTATAAAATTTTCGTTTGCAAAAGCATTTAATTCATCTGTTTTCGAAATCGATAACGCTTTATTTCTTGATGTGATAGATAATGTAGAAGCTTATTTATTTTTCAATGCCAATACAACCACTAGCACGGAAAACCATTATCCAAGAGTTATCCGTCAGCATGCATCGGATACTGATTTGTTTTAAGGAGTGATAAAATGGCAGACCATGAAAGTACCATGAAATACAGGGTTGATATATCTGAGCTTAAAAAGAATATCACCGACGCTAACAGAAGCATTCGAGAAGCTCAATCTGAATTTAAAGCTGTGTCTTCATCAATGGAAGACTGGCAAAAAAGCAGCGAGGGTCTAGAAGCGAAAATCAAATCTTTAAACAAGGTTTATGACCTCGAAAACAAGAAGCTTGAAGCAATCAAAGAACAGCTAAGAAAGACCGAGGAACATTACGGAAA
>JAXJDU010000073.1:0-3852 GCA_036301785.1 Acutalibacteraceae bacterium
GCTGAGAGCGTAAAGAAAATGTGCCGGTGGCACATTTTCAGCGAGCAGTAGCGAACGCTTCAGCGTGAGCTGTCTGGCACGCAGTGCCAGGTCAAGTCCCATTACTCGCACCAAGGTAAAGCCGATAAGTTGGACTTATCGGCTTTTTCATTTATTGGTACAGAATATATGGACTTGAACCCGAGAGGGCTGAGAGCGTAAAGAAAATGTGCCGGTGGCACATTTTCAGCGAGCAGTAGCGAACGCTTCAGCGTGAGCTGTCTGGCACGCAGTGCCGTGTCAAGTCCTATTACTAGCACAAAAGTAAATGAAGTGTCTGTCTGAGAAGAATTACGCCAGAATAAGACAATCCACTATATGTAAATTTCTAAAAAAGCAATTAGTTAACCGATTTTCGCAAAGTGTGTTGCTAAAAGATACCTTTTAATGTATAATGATTTAGTATGTTACAATATAATCGGAATTATGTTGCTCAACTTACGAAAAATAAATAAGAAGGAGAATTTACGATGAATAGTTTCTTATCAAGAGATGAGTTAAACCAGCTCGGATTCAAGTCACTTGGTTCAAATGTAATGATTAGCAGGAACGCAAGTATTTATGGGGCAGCCAATATTTCAATAGGTAACAATGTAAGAATTGACGACTTTTGCATACTTAGTGGAAATATTGTAATTGGCGATTATGTACATATTGCAGCTTGTTGTTGTTTGTTTGGAGGGAAAAGTGGAATTGAGATGAAGGATTTTACAGGAATTTCATCTCGTAGTGCTGTATATGCCGATAGCGATGACTATTCTGGAGCAGCGTTAACAAATCCAACAGTACCAGACGAATATAGAAATGTAACAGGTGGAAAGGTAGTATTTGAAAAGCATGCCTTGGTAGGCACAGGCTCTACAATTTTACCAAATGTCTCTTTGGGAGAAGGCGTATCTGTGGGAAGTATGTCACTTGTAAATAAGTCACTTGAACCTTGGGGCATTTATGTTGGCATACCATGCCATTTCGTAAAAGAGAGAAGTAAAAATCTGTTAGAGCTTGAAACAAAGATGAGAAAAGAGTGTATATATGAAAAAAATTAAAACAGTTACTGTAATCGGTGCAACCGGCACTATGGGTGCAAATGTATCTGGCATTTTTGCTTCTTTTGGAAATGCCAAGGTATACTGTGTTGGTCGTGATATTGAGAAGGTTAAAAAAACAATTCCAAAAATTGTAAAATCGGTTAGGGCTGACAGCATAAGAGAAAATCTGATACCTGCTGATTTTTCAATGTTGAAACAATGTGTATCAGAATCTAATTTGGTTTTTGAAAGTCTGGTTGAAGATATTTCAGTAAAAAAAGAAATTGCGAGCGAAGTAAACAAGTATTTACCATCAGATTCAATTTCTTGTACAGGTTCATCAGGATTATCTATAGAAGAAATCGCTGAGTGTTACTCAGATGAAAAAAGAAAGCTTTTCTTTGGTGTTCATATGTTTAATCCACCTTATAATATGACATTATGCGAATTAATATCTACAGATTACGCAGACGAAAATGTTAAAAGTGAATTAAAGGACTATTTGAAAAACCAGCTTTTCAGAACTGTTGTTGAAGTGAAAAACGCACCAGCGTTTCTTGGTAACAGGATTGGTTTTCAATTTATTAATGAGGCATTGCAATATGCTGAAAAGTATAAGGATAATGGTGGCATCGATTACATTGATGCTATTCTTGGACCATTTACAGGACGAGCTATGCCACCATTGCTGACTGCTGATTTTGTAGGTCTGGATGTTCATAAGGCGATAGTTGACAATATCTATAGCAACACAGAAGATTACGCCCGAGATACTTTTTTGCTACCTGATTTTGCTTCAGATTTAATTGACAGCAAACAGCTTGGACGCAAAACTGGTGCAGGATTATATAAAACAATATACTATGATAACGGAGTGAAAAGACACACTGTTTTTGATATCAGAACAGGCTGTTATCGTGATATTAAAAAATATGTATTCCCTTTTGCTGATTCAATGAAAGAGTCGATCTCTAATGGTGATTATACTTCTGCATTTAATCAACTTATTACAAATAATTCAATCGAAGCTCAGATATGTCTTTCATTTATTATGAAATACATCGTGTATTCTTTATACTCTGCTCAGCAAATAGGATACACACTTGAAGCAGCTGATGATGTTATGGCAACCGGATTTAATTGGTGTCCTCCTATATCATTGTATTGTGCATTATCAAATGTAGTAGATGTTCCACAATTGATTAAAGAACGCTTTTCTGACCTATGGAACGCTGTTGATATTATTAGTTTAACAGAAAACATAAAAACTTCTAAATACGACTATAGAAAGTATTTCAAATCAGGGAGGTAAATCCAAATGAGTAAGGTATATATTCTGGGCGGAGCACAAACCGATTTTGAGAGAAACTGGAAAAAAGAAGGCAAAAATATGATTGCCATGCTTAAAGAGGTTATCACTGACGCTTTTGAAAACGCTGAAATCTCCTTTGACGATGTAAAGGAGCTAAATAAAGAAAACAGAGTTGCTTGTTTTGTAGGAAATTTCATTGCTGAAAAATATGTTGATCAGGGACATCTTGGAGCCTTTTTAACAGAGGTTGATTCATCTTTTTATGGAGTTCCGTCTGCAAGATATGAAGCAGCCTGTGCTTCAAGCTCTGTAGCAATCGATGCTGCTCAAACAAAAATAATGGCTGGAGAATACGATGTAGCTATTGTAGTTGGTTGGGAGCTGATGAAAACCGTTGATACAGGCTTATGTGGCGACTATTTAGGCAGGGCTGCCTATTATGAAAAAGAAGGAAAGGGTGTAAGTCTTCCTTTTCCGAAGCTATTCGGAAGGCTGGCTGATGAAACCTTAAAAAAATATCCTGAGCTTGATGAAAAAAGATATATGGATGCTCTTGCACAAATCAGTGTTATCAATTACGAAAACGCTAAGCGAAATCCGTTAGCTCAGACAAGAAAATGGTTTATGAACTTTGAGCAGGCACGATTAAGAGGAACAGACACAAATCCTACAGTTGGAGGAAAGCTTGCTGTTTCGGATTGCTCACAGATAACAGACGGTGCTGCAATTGTTGTTCTTTGTTCAGAAAAATACATCAAAGAAAGAGGACTGAATGCTAAACCATATATAAAAGGATATGGACATAGAGTAGCACCGATGCTGTTTGATAAAAAGATAGCTGATAATGTAGAATCTGAATTTGTTCTTCCATGGACCAGACAAGCTGTTCTTGATGCTTATAAAAGAAGTGGTCTTACTGTTGATGATATTGATTGCTTTGAAACACACGATTGCTTCACTTCAAGTGAATACGCTGCCATTTCAAGCTTTGGTATTACAGCTCCAGGCAAAGAATACGAGGCAGTAGAAAACGGAGTTATTTCTTTTGGTGGATCTAAACCAATTAACCCAAGTGGTGGACTTATTGGTTGTGGACACCCTGTTGGTGCCTCTGGTGCAAGAATGCTTCTGGATTTATATAAGCAGGTTACTGGTCAGGCAGGAATGTATCAGGTAAAAAATGCAAATAACGCAATGATGTTGAATATTGGTGGTAGTGCAACAACCAATTATGTGTTTATTGTTGGTAACTGATTTAAAGAAAAAAGGCTAGTGTTCTTTGTTGGTCATACAAACAAAATAATAAAAATGTTTAATTGCTCCCCCTGCTGATTGGCAGGGGGAGTTTTGCACAACATTTAGTGTAGTATAAGTCAGACAGCCTGTTTTGATTATTCGTATAAACTTGTAGGGAATTATACTAATACCTGATTAAACGGTTGAATAGATTGTCGAGCAGAATTTGCTCAGAAC
>JAXJDU010000074.1:0-4862 GCA_036301785.1 Acutalibacteraceae bacterium
AACCCCAACTGTGTGCAACATTCAAATCTAAACTTTCATAAATAAACTTACACACTTTTCTTGACAAACCCATCGTATTGAAATGGAGTGTTTTTTAAGATCTCTCGTTCTATTTCTTTTAATCTTTGAGATATTCTCTCTTTTTCTTCATCAGTAGTATCAGGGTCACAAAATTTTTCTGACAATTCAATTTCTTCATCTGTTAGATGTCTCATCATAATAACCGCCTCGTTGATTTAGTAAAGGTACTAGCAATAGAACTATTTCTCGCTATTGTAGTACAGTTTAATTAATTATAATTTGATTTTTACAGTTATCACATATAAATGTGTTTGTTGTTTCATAATCTCCAATAGGTTTCATTGTTCCTTTTTTACATTTAGAACAGCTTACCTTTTTACCCTCTCGCAACATACGAATCCGAATGTGAATAGATTTAATATTAACTTTCTTGTCCATAATCTTACTCCAGTTCAAAATACGGCTAATACACATATATGCGTTCTGTGGATAATTTTATCTGCCGTTTTTATTACCTGACTTCTAAAACAGCACCTTTGTTGTTAATGGTAGCTTTAAAAGGCTCTATGTTTTTGAATATTTTCTATACTGATTTTATATTCTTCAAAAAGTTTCATTTCTTTTTCTGTGATTTCTACATCAGGCTTTAACACGACTGAACCAGAAATAAAATCAATTTTCCCTATCAATTCCTTTGGAGGAAGAACCATTGACATATCAAACACCTCTCTTATGTATTTAACTTTAATGTGCAAATGGTAAATCTTTCAGCTTTTCTTGTCTTTTCTTAGCAAATTCATCTAATTTCTTGTTAACTATCTTTATTTCTTCTTCATCAGTACAAGTTTTTAATTTGTTGTATAGTTCTATTTCTTCATCAAACATTTGTATCATCATATTTTACCTCTCCTGTTAAGCAAAACGCCAATAAATAATTTTTCATTTCAGCGCTTTAACCACTTAATAATCAATATGCAACACATATCTGCCAGTTCTTTGATAATATTCTTCGTTCACTTTTTTCGTCTCTTCTTTAATGTGTTCTGGTGCATCTTTGCGTATACCTCGATGACCATCTTCTTTCAATGGTGTCAACCACTGTTCAAATTCATCAAATCTATCTGTCATATTAATCCCTCCTAATAATCAATATAAAACATATATCTACCTGCTATCAGATAGTATGCATATCGTTTTCGATGTCTTTTTTAGCTAACTCGTTACAATAATTCATAGCTTCAACTGCTTCTTCAGTGGCTTTCTCAGTGGGAACATAAAAACCGTTTTCGTCTTTAGTATACCAATCATAATGCCCAGAAAAGACAGATAACTCTTTAATTCTTTTCATATTAACCCCGCCTTTCTTAATAATCCACAAGCATTTTGTGTCTGCCTGTTCTTTTACAATAATCCTCATCAAGTTTTCTGACTTCATCTTTTATTTTTTCTGGTGCGTCTTTGTTTAGCTTTCTGTGTCCTGTTTCATCTAAATATGACCACTTCATATATTTTTCAAATACTTCTGTCATAGCAATAAACTCCTAATAATATTTCAGCTCGCCTGTTTTTTTATGTTCTGCAAAAGTCAATTTGTGCCGTATTTTTAAAGGATATTTTCTTATAAGAAATCTTAACACACTCTACACCACTCCAAAATCACTTATATACCTCTGAAGCTGGTACTTATACAATCTGGTGTTACACATTTTATTGTATAAGATTTTCCAGTTTCTTCACAAATAATTTTATTACCACATCGAGGGCACTTCTGGTTAGTATATCCGTTGTTAAACAATTCTTCGTCAGCTTTTAACAGAATATCAAGCTCTGTTTTATTTAAATCAGGGTTCATATAAAACCTCCTGAAAATCAATCAATTAAGTCTTCATCGAGGTAATCAAATTCACTTGACATTGATCTTTCTTTTTCCTCTTCGGTAAGCATAGATAAAAACTTTTCTGTTGACTGTCTTTGTTCTTCTGGAGAACCGTCTAACATAGTGAATATCATTTTATCCGTGTTCAATTCTTCTGCTACTCCCTTATGTTCATTATTTAAATCAAGTTTCATATAAAAATCAATCCATTAACTCTTTTTCAGTATATCGTGGTTCTTGATATTTTTTCCACAATTCAAAGCTTTTCTTTGCTCTTTCGGGAGCATTACTCTTAACTCTGAAAATATACTCATCTGTTGGATCATCTTCATACCAATCTTTGTTAGAACGCCAATATAAAATTTCTGTATTCCCAGTAATATCAAACACTCCTGTCTGCATTTCAGAGCTGGATATATCATTTCAGTATATCTGGATGTTTTTTATCTTCCTCAATCATCTTCTTATATACTTCAAAAGATCTTATTGCTTCCGGTGTGGCTTTAGCTGTAAGATGTGGTTCACCTATATCATCGTCATCAAAGTAAAATCAGTCATCATTTGTCATCCAATAAAAAGCGAAACCTGCCCTCATTATACTGTACCTGCCTTTCCAGTTTTAAAGATTAAAATATCGCTATTGCAAATAGTGGTTTAATCCTCATCAAGGTAATCAAATTCACTTGACATCGCTCTTTCTTTTTCCTCTTCTGTAAGAGAATCTAAAAATTCATTTACTATTCTATCCTCTTCCTCTGGTGAACCGTCAAGAAAAGTTAAATGTAGCCTGTTGTCAATCAGGCTACAACAGTCACCTTCAGAGCTTATCTGACTTTTATCTTTGTCTATCTCCTTAATCATTTCCTCAAGTCGTTCAGAAGCTTCTTCATTCGAGCCATCTAAAATAACATTATTTAATTTATTCATTAAAACACACCTCTTACATCATACTTATTAAAAAAATCATTAAATGTATAACCATCTCATAATTTTGTACGGACATCTTATCTTTATCAGTTTCTCCGAAAACAAATTCATCAAACACAGCTTAAAACATAATCAATAAATTCTTCATCTAACCTCAAATCATAATTTTTAAAATGATATACAACTTCATTTGACCAACAAAAGCCACCAGATAAATATATTTTTAAGCTTTCACCAATGTATTTTTCTTTAACATAATCCATAGCACGACAAGCAAGAACAACATCTGGAGAATGTTTATCGAAAAAGCTTTCTATAACTGATTTATTCTCAATAGGGTTATTCAATAATTCTTTTGTTTTCGGGAATTGAGCTTCTTCCGTAAACTCAAAAGTTTCGGCAATAAATTTCATTGACATATCACCTCTTTTATAATTTATATTTAATATATTCTACATCATTTCAAAGCTATTTATATAACCCCAATCAGCAGAATAATGATGCTCCTCCGTAACATGGTCCAAAACCTTTTAGTTTTTTATTGTTCTGAAAATATTCCATAACCAAATATCTATACAATTTCTCTGACGGCCATATGTGGGCTTCGTCGTAATAATACAGCATATTCCACTCCATTTCAGGGATTGGAGAATCAGTTACTCCTGTAAAATAGATATTTATCTCATCTCTATAACCGATATATCCATCATCAGACATTGACATTTTCCTATTTCGGTAAGGCTCAAATTCTAAAGCGTTACAATACGGAAGTAATTGTTGTAACTGCGTTTCTGATAATTTGATACCATACGAAAAAACAACCTTCTGTATGTATTCTTCATCTGGCACCAGCTTCTGCTTTAAATCAATTTTCCCAGATTTTATGAACTTAGCAGGTATGTTAACAGCTTCGGTGTAAGGCTTCCCAAAAAAATCTTTGGAAATCACTCCACGGATAACTGGCACCTGCTCTTCCCACTGATACCTTTGATACGACAATTCTCCCTTCACTAAATCCAACAACACGGAACTACGAACATAGCTGCTATGTATTAATTTCTCTTTAAATTCTACTTTAGAAAAATATATCGGTTCAGACATTTTTCTCAACTCCTTCTAAAAATTCAGTGATATATCATCTATATTATTGACTATCCGGCGAAGGGTGTTTTTGATTCTCTTTAAAGGCTCTGTAAAATACATCTGCCTTTAGCTGTTGCAGTCCGGATACCTGACCATCACCAAGCTCCATAATGATAAGTGTACCGTCTTCTTTTCTTGCTAAATCAACAGAAACAAAATTACTTTTTAATTTTGAAGCAATAGATTCTATCCACCTGTATTCGTCAGCAGTAATATTCACACCTGATTTCTCAGACCAGTAATTATCAATAGCCAGAATACGCCCTGCATATACAAAAACACGATATTCCTCTGATAATGGCATTCCACTCTGTGGGTGGTAGCCCATCTGCCTTAATGGTTCGAATTTTCTTAATACAACACCTCCTGTAAGATTTTCACCCTGACGAGTGATAAAGTTATTCGCAATTTTTTCTAAATTCTTTTTATCATTAATATTATTTATAAAACAAGCATCATACCATTCATGCTTTCTGCTTTTTACATAATCCTTTATGATATATGAGCCTTCGAGCTTTTTTGATATCTCCAAAACATCTTCTATATTATTCCCCTCTGTCCATACCGATTCTGCTGTTTCACCTTTAAAATCATTATACCAGTCTGGAAAAAGATGATAAGCCTGATATTCCTCTGGTGAGTTGACCAAATATATCCCTCTTTTTTCTAATGCTTCATATAAATTTTTATATAGCTCTGGTTTCAGCATCCAGCCCCTGTATATAGTAAGACCAGAAATATCCTCGCCATATAGTTTAAGAGTTCCCTGCAAAAATTCTTCATAGCTGAACAGGGCACAGGTATAGTCTATTCTAGCTGATTGATATTCCTCTTCGTAGTCTTCATCAACTTTATGTGGATATAATGGATGGTTACAAAACAGGAAATTTATATT
>JAXJDU010000075.1:0-4178 GCA_036301785.1 Acutalibacteraceae bacterium
GTACGTCCTTGCCGATTGGAATCTGCTCGTATGTTTCGTTATCCATAAAGTAATACAAGCCATCGTCCTCGTAAAGATACTCCATATCCTTTCTTTCGATGAAAGCTGTTGGGAACTTTTCAGTTGGGTTGAATGTCTTTTCAACTACTGCACCTGTGATAACATTTCTGATCTTTGTTCTAACAAAAGCAGCGCCTTTACCCGGCTTAACGTGCTGGAACTCGATAATAGAAACTACCTGTCCATCCATTTCAAAAGTAACGCCGTTTCTGAAATCACCTGCTGTAATCATAAATTAAAATCCTCCTAAAATTCTTTATCGATGAAAATCACCGAATAACACATTTACATTATACATAATTTGTCACAAAAATGCAACTAAATTTCTAAATTAATGCATATAAATAGTAATCATATTAAAAACAAGCCACTCACTCTTATTTATTTTACACAATTATAAGTGACTTATCAATGGTTGCAAAATTTTCATAGCCACTATCAGTTACTAAAACCATATCCTCTATTCTTACACCAAATTTATCTGGTATATAAATTCCTGGTTCAACTGTTATTATCATTCCACTGCTTAGGATTGTTTCACTTTTTGGCGAAACATTAGGCTGTTCGTGGATATCAAGCCCCACTCCATGACCTGTAGAATGACCAAACATATCGCCATAGCCACTTTCTGAAATAACCGACCTTGCTGCTGTATCTACCAGCTCTGCCCTGACACCCGATTTTACCTGTTTCAAGGCGTTTTTCTGAGCATTAAGTACAATATCATAGATATTAACCATCTCGTCTGTGGCGTGCTTTACAGCAACTGTACGGGTCATATCGCTGTGGTATCCGTGATATAACGCACCGATATCACTCAGGAAGAAATCTCCCTCTTTTATAGCGTTATCAGCTGGCTCACCGTGTGGCAACGATGTCTTTTTGCCTGTTATAGTTATAAGGCTGAAAGAAACACCATCTGCACCTTTTTTTCTCATCAGATACTCAAGCTCCAGTGCGATTTCTCGCTCTGTAACACCAGGCTTTACATAATTTAAAACCTCTGTATAGGCTTGCTCTGTAATTTGCTGAGCTTTTTTAATCATTGCAATCTCGTCCTGCGATTTTACAATTCTCTGATTTTTAATAATAGTGTCTAACAGCTTATCGTGAGATAATGTAACACCAAATATTGAAAAGCCCTTTTTCAGATTATCTGCCTGTGCAAGAGTAACATTTTCTTCTTCTATAAAAATTTCTGTTATATGCTCGTCGCTGCAGATATCCTTTACAGAGTCATAAAGCTTTTTATACATAACCACCTTGCAGTGCTTAACCTTGCTTTGAGCTGCTTCGATATATCTGAAATCTACAAGCAAATACGCATTTTCTCTTGTAACCAGCACACAGCCAGCAGACGAGCAAAAGCCTGTGTAGTAAAATCTGTTTACATCAGAGGTTATTAAAAAAGCCTGATAGTCGCTTCTTAAATTGCTTTGCAGTCGTTTAATTCTCTTTTCCATAGCTTAACCCTTAAAAATATTTTCTTTAATGTAATTTAGTGCCAGCTTATAGCCATAAGCACCAAAACCACAAATCTGACCCACACATACTGGTGCTGTTACAGATTTATGTCTGAATTCTTCTCTTTTATGAATATTTGACATATGAACTTCAAAGAATGGTACTGTAGACACAGCTGAAATTGCATCTCTGACTGCGTAGCTGTAATGAGTTAACGCACCCGGATTAATAATTACAGCATCGTATTCAAGGCGAGAGCTGTGAATCTGGTCGATAATAGCACCCTCGTAGTTAGACTGGAATACATCTACAGCTATATCATTAGCCTTACCATAGGCTATAAAGTCCTTTTCTATAGTTTCGGCTGTTTCTTCACCATAAACTGACTTTTCTCTTATGCCAACCATATTAAGGTTAGGGCCAAGTAAAAGTAATACCTTTTTCATGTTTTTACTTCTTTCTGTATATATTTTCTCTGCTTATTATTTTACGGGTAAAAGGAGCTGTTAAGGCTCGCCTTATCTTAACAGTAGTACCCTCTGCTTCTTCAGATATCGGGTCTACCATAAAAGCCTTTGCACCTAAGATTTTACCACCAAAAATATCTGTAAAGCATTGGTCACCGATTACAAGCGTATTGCCTATTTTTTCCTTTGATTTAATCAACGCCCTGATATAACCAAATGGTGACGGCTTTAAGCAAAACGCTGCAAAATCGCAGTTTAGCTGCTTTGCAATCGGCTCTACAGTTTTTCTGAAATTGTTTGAGCAAAGAATAATTTTAATACCATTCGCCTTTACATTATCAATCCAACTATGGTAGGCTGTGTCAACAGTTTCTGCACCGTATGGCTTTATGGTGTTATCTATATCAAGAAATATACATTTAATATTTAAAGCCTTTAATGTATCAAGCTCAATGTCAAGTAAAGATGGAAAATATAATGCCTTCACTGCGTTATCTCTCCTATTGTTTGGTAATACTGATTTCAATTAAGATAACAGAATTTAATATAAAAAGACAAAAGGACGAGCAAACGCTCGTCCTCTGTATCACTCAAAATAAGTAAATTACTTATACTTACGCTTACGAGCTGCCTCAGACTTCTTCTTACGCTTTACTGATGGTTTCTCATAAGCCTCTCTTTTACGAACCTCAGCTATAACGCCAGCTCTAGCACACTGCTTCTTAAATCTTCTTAGAGCACTTTCTAGAGATTCGTTGTCTTTAATTCTGATTTCTGCCATTTATCTTCCCTCCCATCCGCCTTGTGGCATTGGGTTAATATTTGCATACAATTGCGTTTGATATTATACAATATATACTCTGTTCTGTCAACAGTTTGACAAAATTTTTCTAAATATTTCTATAATTATTTCGCAACTATATTAACAAGCTTACCTGGTACATAGATTTCTTTGATAATTGTCTTGCCGTCTACAAGTGGAGCAATCTTTTCGTTAGCCTTTGCTGTAGCAATAGCTGTGTCCTTGTCTATATCAACAGCAACCATAAGCTTAGCCTTAACCTTACCGTTCACCTGTACAACGATTTCAACTGTATCATCCTTGCACTTAGCTTCGTCATACTGTGGCCATGGATTTTCTGCAACAATGCCATCGCCAAGCTTTGAAAGCTCCCATACCTCCTCTGTAACATGAGGAGCAAATGGATTCAGCAGGATTGTGAATATTGCAAGCTCTTTCTTTGTAACCTTACCTGTAGCTGTAATATCATTGATAAGAGCCATAAGTGCTGCAATACCTGTATTGAATTTGATGTTTTCTATATCGTCGCCAACCTTTTTGATTGTCTTATGGAAGGCTGACTCGATTTCTGGACGGATAATATCCTCGTCTGTAAGGATATCCTGAAGATTCCAGTATCTTTCAATAAATCTTCTGCAGCCCTTAATGCTGTTAGGATTCCAAGGAGCACTCTTCTCGAAGTCACCGATGAACATTTCGTACATACGCATTGTGTCTGCACCGTACTCGTCAACAACCTCGTCAGGGTTAACTACATTACCTCTTGATTTACTCATCTTTTCGCCATTAGAGCCAAGAATCATGCCGTGGCTTGTTCTTTTGCTGTATGGCTCTGGATTTGGTACTACACCGATATCATACAGGAACTTATACCAGAAACGGCTGTATAGCAGGTGCAGAGTAGTATGCTCCATACCACCATTGTACCAGTCTACTGACATCCAGTAATCAATAGCCTCTTTACTTGCAAGAGCCTCTGTGTTGTGTGGGTCGATATATCTTAAGAAGTACCATGATGAACCAGCCCACTGAGGCATTGTGTCTGTTTCTCTGTGTGCCTTACCACCACAGCATGGGCAAGTTGTTTCTACCCAGTCTGTAATATTAGCAAGTGGAGATTCACCGTTTTCTGTTGGCTCGTAGGACTCTACATCTGGCAGAGTCAGTGGCAACTCACTCTCTGGAATTGGCACAAAGCCACACTTCTCACAGTGAACTATAGGAATTGGCTCACCCCAGTATCTCTGTCTTGAGAATACCCAGTCACGAAGCTTAAAGTTAACCTTTGAGTGACCAATGCCCTTTTCTGTTAAAAATTCGATAATAGCCTTTTTAGCCTCTTCTACTGTGATGTCACCGAGCTTCTTTTCATCCGGCTTCTTGTA
>JAXJDU010000076.1:0-2929 GCA_036301785.1 Acutalibacteraceae bacterium
CTATATATCAATCGCTGAAAATTGTTGAAGAAATAACTAAGATTATGGGTCATGCTCCTGCTAAAATCTTTGTTGAAATGACTCGACGTGACGAGAAAAAGGGTGATGCAGGCAGAAAGGCTTCTCGAAAAGCAAAGCTTCTTGAGCTTTACAGCAAGTGTAAAAAGGAGGATGAGGATTTATACAAAGCCTTGCTTAAAACTCCTGATGAAGAATTCAAGCGTGACAAGCTTTATCTTTACTACACACAGATGGGCAGATGTATGTATACAGGTGAGCCTATAAGTCTGAGCGACCTCTTCAATAATAATCTTTACGATATCGACCATATTTTCCCACGCTCTAAGGTTAAAGACGACAGCTTTGACAACAGGGTGCTTGTTAAAAAGCAGGTTAATGCTTACAAGGATAACGATTATCCATTAAATGCCGAGCTTCGCTCTGAAATGAAATCTCATTGGAAATTCCTGAGGGAAAAGGAGCTTATCAGCAAAAAGAAGTACGAGCGTCTTACCCGTGTTACTCCACTTACAGACGATGAGCTTTCTGACTTTATCGCAAGACAGCTTGTCGAAACAGGTCAGTCAACAAAGGCTGTTGCAGAAATTCTGGGCGTGCTTTATCCAAGACCATGTACTGAAATTGTATATGTAAAGGCTTCTCTTGTGTCTGAATTCAGACACAGCTACGATTTGCTGAAATGCCGAGAGGTAAACGACCTGCACCACGCCAAGGACGCATACCTGAATATTGTTGTAGGTAATGTTTATAATGAACGCTACACACACAACAAAAGTATATTTATCAAGGGACTTCAGACAAAGAAATACAGCCTTAACAGAATGTTCACCTTTAACACTAAAAATGCATGGATAGCCGACAACGATACATCTATACGCCTTGTGAAAAGCACTATGGGCAAAAACAATATTTTATTTACAAGACACTCCTACATCAAGCACGGTGCATTGTTTAAAATAAATCCTCTTAAAAAGGGCAGTGGTCAGGCACCGTTAAAGCACAATTCACCACTTAGCGATATTTCTAAATACGGTGGCTACGACAAGCCTACAGCTGCTTACTTTGCTTTTGCAGAGCACACAAACCAGAAGGGCAAAAGGGTAAGACAGATGGTTGCTATAGATAACTATATGCTAAGTGCATACGAGGCTAATCCGGAAGAATATCTTACAAACACAGTAGGGCTTAATGAGGTAAGGCTGCTGATAAGGTGCGTGAAAATTAACACCTGTATCGAAATTGACGGCTTCAGAATGCATTTAAGCAGTAAATCCAGTGGAGGTAAAGATATAGTGTATAAACCTGCTGTTCAGCTAGTAATAAGATATAAGTATGAAGTGTATATTAAAAAGCTGATAAAGCTTCTTACAAAGCCTGATGATTACGAAATAACAAGCTTTGACGAGGTTTCTTCAGAGGAAAACATCGGTATATACGATACACTTATACACAAAATGACTGATACTGTATATAAAGTTAAATATGCTAAACGAGGTCAAAAACTTCTTGATAACAGGGAACTTTTTGCAAGTCTTGATATAAAAAAACAATGTTACGTAATAGCTGAATTACTAAAAATTATGCATGCAAACGTCAGAAGAGGTGACTTGCAACTAATAAACGATTCGAAAAGCAGTGGTGTATTAACTACAAATTCCACATTATCAGAAATAAGCAATGTAAAATCAATAAAAATGATAAATCAATCAATAACTGGATTATACGAAAATGAAATTGATTTACTTAATATGTAAAATTTAAGGGAGGCAGTAACAATGAGCTGGCGTACTGTAGTAATCACAAAAACATCTAAGCTTGATTACAGCTTAGGGCATTTAGTTGTAAGAGATGTTGAAAATACAACAAAAATACATATCAGTGAAATTTCTGTGCTTGTGATTGAAAGTACATCAGTTTCTGTTACCGTTGCACTGCTTAACGAGCTTGTCAAAAAGAAGGTAACTGTCATTTTCTGTGACGAAAAGCACAACCCTTCATTCGAACTTACTGCTTATCACGGAAGCCACGATTGCAGTCTTAAATTAAAAAGACAGATAGAGTGGGATAACTTCACAAAGCAATGTGTATGGACAAGTATTGTTGCTGAGAAAATCAGAAATCAAGCATCTGTGCTTGAGTATTATGGTATAGAGCAATATAAAAAATTGCTTGAATATATCGAAGAAATCGAAATCAACGATGAGTCCAACCGTGAAGGTCACGCTGCAAAGGTGTATTTTAACGCACTTTTTGGCAAAAGCTTCTCACGAAACAACGACTGCCCTATTAACGCAGCGTTAAATTATGGTTACAGCCTTATATTGTCTGTATTCAACCGAGAGGTAATTTCTAACGGATACTCAACACAGCTGGGGTTATTCCATGATAATATGTTTAATCAATATAATCTCAGCTGTGACCTTATGGAGCCATTCAGACCCTTTGTGGATTTGCTTGTAAAAGAAATGAATCCACAAAAATTTGAAAAGGAAGAAAAAATAAAGATATTAAATCTTTTGAATGATGAGCTGGTTATAGATGAGAGAAAGCAAACTATGCTGAATTCCATTAAAGTTTATTGCAAGAGTGTTTTTTCTGCTATAGAAGCAAACGATACTGCACTTATAAGGTTTGTGAAGAAATGAGCTATAGATTTATGAGAATACTTGTTATGTTCGATTTGCCTGTTGACACAGCAGTTAACAGACGAAATTACTCAAAATTCAGACGATACCTGATAAAAAACGGATTTATGATGTTGCAGGAATCTATATATGTAAAGCTTGCATTAAACCAGAATAATGCCACAAGCATAAAAGATGGTATAAAAAAGAATAAGCCTGACGAGGGGTTAGTGCAGATACTTACTATAACCGAAAAGCAATTTTCAAAAATGGAGATAGTAACA
>JAXJDU010000077.1:0-6495 GCA_036301785.1 Acutalibacteraceae bacterium
GCAATAAGAAGTGAGGTTTATTCTTACCTTAAAGAGCTTCAGACAACTGCAAAAAATGCAGATGGTATGGCGATTTCCAGGCAGATTTCTGTATTGCTTACACAGTTTGCTGTTAAAGAAAAAATAAAGGAGAAAATCAGCAGACTTACTGCAAAAAATTCTCCTGAGCTTGTTGACGAATATACAAGAGTATGGAACAGCGTAGTGTCTGTAATTTCTAAAATAGCAAATGTGCTTGAGGGCAGAATAATATCGGCTAAACGCTATTACGAGCTTTTCTCGCTTGCTATAGGCTGTGAGAAAATAGCAAACCAGCCACTATGTATAGACCGTTTGATAATAGGTACAGCCGGCAGAGCCAGACTGAATTCTCCTAAGATAACATTTTTAATTGGTGCTGTGCAGGGTATATTTCCTGCTGTACCAGGCGAAACAGGAGTGTTTACCGACAACGAGCGTTGTTTGCTGTTAAGCCTTGGTTTACAGCTTAGCTGTTCACTTTCTGATTTATCTGCACAGGAGCAATTCAGTGCCTATTCAGCAGCGTCCAGTCCGTCAGAAAGGCTTTATGTGTCTTATTACAACAACACAACAAATGGTGGTGGTGCGTTGCCGTCAACAATCGCCACACAGATAAAACGAATTTTACCACAGCTTGAAACAAAGCATAACTGCGATGTATACGACTTTGACAGCTCTGTACTATGGTGCACACAGCAGGCGTTTGAGCATACTGTTGCAAACATAAAAGAGGATGATGAAAATAAGGTGTTGCTGGAAAAATACTTCTCTGAGCAACCAAAGTATGGCAGGCTGCTGGAAAGCATACATTCATACAAGGAAAAACGAATGCCAAGTATTGATAAAGACACAGCTTCGGTGCTGTATTCAAAAAATATGCATCTGTCAGCCTCAAAAATTGATGATTTCTATAACTGTGCCTATATGTATTTCTGCAAAAGTGGCTTGAAGCTGAAAGAGAGAAGAAAAGCGTCTGTAGATAGCAGACAGTATGGCTCATTAGTACACTACATAATGGAGAAATTCCTGAAGCTTGAAAATTTAGAACAGCTTATAGAGGACAGAGAAAATGCAGATGTATCAGGCTATATCGATACATTTACAAAGGAATATATAAAAGAGGCGTTTGACGATAACAAGCTACCCGACAACAAAGCAGTATACGCAGTAAACCGAGCTAAAAAAAGCTGTGCAGTGCTTATTAAAAGATTGCTTGACGAGCTTGCAGTGTCTGAATTCAAGCCAAGTGATTTTGAGCTTTCTATCGGCATTAAAAACAGTAACAGTACACAAAATGTGATTGATGAATATAAGGTAGAAACTAAAGACGGCAGTGTAAGCATTGTTGGCTTTGTAGACAGGGTAGACCTGTACAAAAGTCCTTATGACGGTAAAACCTATGTGCGAATAGTAGACTACAAAACAGGTAACAAAGACCTTAAACGATGTGATTTAGAAATGGGTCTTAATCTGCAGATGTTTATATATCTTGCTGCTATTATGAATGGTGGTAAAGCCTTATATGGCGATAATTTAGCTCCTGCCGGTGTTTGCTATATGCCAGCAAAGGAATTTAACACAACTATAACAGAGCAGGGCAACAGCGAATTTATAAAAAAGCAAATGGACGAAAAACGAATAAAGCACTATCAGGCAAAAGGGTTATTCCTGCGTGACGGTGAGGTGCTTCTGGCTATGGATAATCAGGCAGATGCAAAATATATACCGGTAAAGGTTAAATATGACCCTAAAAAAGAGGTTTATTCATATCCTCGCTCAGAGGAAAAGCTGCTTACAGGTAATCAGCACGAGGGTGAATTCAATGATATGTTCAAGCTTGTCAATGAAAAAATAATTCAGATGTCAGATATGCTGTTAGACGGATATATTTCTGCAATCCCAACAGGCACAAAAAGCGAAACCGACAGCTTGCCTTGTCAGTATTGCAATTTTAAAAATTCCTGTGTATTTACCGATGGCATGAAGATAAACCAGATACAGACAACAAAGTCTGAAAAGGGTGATAAAAAAGGAGTGAAAAAGAATGGCTGATGTAAAATGGAATGATGACCAGCTTGAGGCAATCAACGCCAAGGATTGCTCGGTGCTGGTTTCTGCTGCTGCCGGCAGTGGTAAAACTGCAGTGCTTGTAGAGCGTGTTATACAGCTGTTAACTGATAAATCAACAGGCGTAATGGCTGACCAGCTGCTTATTGTTACCTTTACAAATTTAGCAGCAGAAGAGATGAAAACAAGAATAAGCAAGCGTATAACAGAGCTGCTTGATATGTGCGACACAGACAGCACTATTGACGAAGCACATCTTCGCAACCAGCAGTTATTGCTTGACAAGGCATATATCTGCACTATAGACAGCTTCTGTAAAAGTGTAGTTAAAACAGCCTACACAAGCTTTGATATTTCTCCTGATTATCGCATTGGTGACCCTGCCGAGCTTAAAGCTATGCAGTGCAAGGCAGTAGAGGAGGTTGCACAACGCTATTACCCACGAAAGGATTTTGAAGAAATAGCAGCATTGCTTACAACCTCAACAAACGATACCGAGCTGAAAAAGTCTATAATAGACTTTTACGCCTTTTTATCGGCGTTGCCATTCCCACAGCAATGGATGAATAAAACTATCGAAAATTTAGAAAATTCAAAGTCAGACATAATTCATTCTGCGTGGGTTGAAAATATATTAACTCATTCAAGAATGAATGTAGAGTATATACACGGACTGATAAAAAACAATGCTCAGTTATTTGATGAAATGGATTTTCTTGATGGTATATGTGGAACATCACCGGATAAGGTTGTGGAATTTAATACCGAAAAGACTTTTATTGAAGAATTAGCAACCTGCAAAAGCTGGGAAGATTTTAAACTGACTTTATTCAAGCCAGAAAATTTCTTAATCTTTTTTGGCACTGCAAAGCAGCTACGTAAATTATCTGCTGAGGGTAAAGAAAAATACGAAACCTATAAAAGTAATCGTGAAATCATAAAAAAAGAAATTATCTCAATGAGAAACGCCTTTGCTCTTACAACTGATGAGCTGGTAAACCAGATTACAGAAATTACAAGGCTGACTAAGGTTTTATTTGAGTTTGTAGATGATTTTACAGAATGCTTTACACAGATGAAGAAGGAGAAAAACATTCTTGATTTTGCCGATATAGAACGCTTTACTCTGCTCACTCTTGCAGAGGTTGCAGATGACGGTGAATTCAGCGTTGATGACAGTGAAAACAGTATACGCTACAACATTACAAACGAAGCAAGAGCCTATGCAGAGTCGTTTAAGCAGGTTATAGTTGACGAATATCAGGATGTAAACCAGCTACAGGACTTGATATTTAAAATAATCAGTGACAACGATAAAAATTTATTTGTTGTAGGTGATGTAAAGCAGAGTATTTACGGTTTTCGTCAGGCTATGCCAGATATTTTTATAAACAGACGAGCAAGCTACAGCAAAGCAGATGATACCATAGCACGAAATATCGTGTTAAAAAAGAATTACCGTAGCCGTGACGGTGTAACCGACTATGTAAACTTTGTGTTTTCACATCTTATGCAGAAAGAAATAGGCAATCTGGAGTACACCCCTGAGGATTACCTTGTTCCGGGTGCAAAATATGTGGGAGAAAATGACTTTGATGTTTATATACATCTAAGTAATGTCAAGGGCAGTACAAAGGAAATAAGAAATACTATAGAGGCACAGAAAATTGCAGAAATAATAGAAAACAGTGTGGGAAAATATGATGTAACCAAAGGCGACACAACACGCAAGGCAGAGTACAGCGATGTAGCAATTCTTATGCGTAGCGTTAAGAATACCTCTACAATAACAGAGTATCTTGAAAAGCGTGGAATCCCTGTGATTACAGAAACAACACTTTCTCTGCTTGATTGCAAAGAGGTACAGCTTGTGTTGGATTTGCTGAGGGTAATAGATAACCCATTACAGGATATACCACTTTACTCTGTGCTTGTAAGCCCTGTTTATGGCTTTACACCACAGCAGGTTGCACAGCTTAGATGTACAACAGACAGAAAAAGCTTTTTATACAGCAATATAATTGCAGAATCACCACATAACAGCCAGCTTGCAGCCTTTGTAGATGAGCTTGAATATTACCGAGAAATAGCAGCAAACAAGCCAACAGATGAGCTTATTAATATCATCTACAGAAGAACCTCAATAACAGAGCTTGCCAGTGCACTTGATGATGGTGAAATTATACTTAATAACCTGCGATTATTATATAACTATTCAAAAAGCTTCGAGAGCGAGCAAAACAAGGGTGTAACAGCATTTATCCGTTATATTGAACGAGCAACAGAAACCGGTGCTGTGCTTGAGGGCAAAACAGGTGCGAATACAGACGGTAACGCTGTAAGAATTATGACCATGCACCACTCAAAGGGACTTGAATTTCCTATATGTATAATAGCAAATCTGGGTAATGCCTTTAAGAAATACAACAATAAGATGTATTTTGACAGAGAGCTTGGCATGGGACTTCAGATTAAGGATATGGAATATTCAGCCTCATACAAAAGCGTGCCATATCTTGCTATTGTTAATAAAATGACACTCGACAGCGTAGCAGAGGAGCTGAGAGTGTTATATGTTGCACTTACCAGAGCAAGAGAACAGCTACACCTTGTAAGTGCATATCAGAATATACCAAGGCTTATAAATAATATCTCGGTTGGTCTTGCAATGTATAACGGCATAAAAAGCGATATTCTGCTGAAGCATAATTCAATGCTTGACTGGATTATAGCTGTAGCATTACTTATGAAGCCACAGGATGACCAGCGTGAGAATGTTCTGTGGCAATATTCGGTAAAGCAGTTCAGAAGAGAGATAGCACATAATCCTGAGTATATCGGAACCCGATATAAAGATATCTATATTGATTATCAGGATTTTTCAGTAGAATCGGAAAAAGAGGAAGAAAGCTTAGCTGATTCAGATGATTGTCCTGCTGATAGCACACCTTTTGATGATGAAGTGTATGATACTGAAAGCGTGGACGAGCCTGATTTTACCGAAGAAAACGAGGCAACAGCCGAAGAAATCAATCGAAAAAATATATCGGCTATCGATATAAATGCACTTGATAAACGCTTTAATACTACATACACTCATCAGTCTTCAGTTGATATTCCAAGCGTTGTAACACCTTCATCACTTACTCATAAGGGTGCAAATACATTCTTGAATGATTTCACCTTTAACATCAAAGATAGTCTTACATCTGCACAAAAGGGTGTGGCTATGCACACCTTTATGGAATATGCAGACCTGCTTTGTGCGTTGATTTCCCCACAAAATGAAGTAAAAAGGCTTACAGAGGCTGGTTATTTATTAGAGCTGCAGGCAGAGAGTATTTCTGTAGACTACATAGAAAAATGTCTTAACACAAGCATTATACAACGATTTATAAAGGCTAAGAAAAGGTATAAGGAGCTCAAATTTGAGGTTATGGTAAAGGCAAGTGTAACAGGCTTTGCAGATTGTGACGAGGAGCATATGCTGCGTGGCTCGGTTGATGCTGCCTTTGAAGAGGACGGAGAGCTTGTGATTATAGACTACAAAACCGACCGTGCAAAAACCATGGATGAGCTTAAAGAAAAATACACTACCCAGCTACAGCTTTACAAGCTTGGTTTGTCTGCCACCCTGAATTTACCAGTTAAGCAGTGTGTTATATACTCGTTTTACCTCAATGATTTTATCGAGGTGTAAGAATAAATCACAAACTTAATTTGTAAATTTTTGTATTGTTAAAGATGAATATTGCTTTTGTTTTAAAACTTGAAAAAGTATAATATATATGATAGAATTTAAAAAAATTGCGATTTGTTGCAAATTAATTAGGAGATTTTTATGAGTTTGAGATGTGCCTCTTTTTTTGCTGGTGTAGGTGGGATTGATTTAGGGTTTCATCAAGCTGGATTTAATACTGTGTATGCAAATGAATTTGATAATTATCCCGCTGATACTTTTGAACTAAATTTTGATATAAAGGTAGATAGAAGAGATATTCATAATGTAATGGTTGATGAAATTCCTGACTTTGATGTTATGCTTGCAGGTTTTCCTTGTCAAGCGTTTTCAATTGCAGGTTATAGACAAGGCTTTGACGATGAAAAGGGTAGAGGAGATTTGTTTTTTGAACTTGTTCGAATTATAAAATCCAAAAAACCAAGAATAGCTTTTTTTGAAAATGTGAAAAATTTAGTAAGTCATGATAACGGAAATACATTTAAAATTATTTGCGAACAACTAGATTTGTTAGGGTATAAGTATATTTCAAAAGTAATGAATGCTTGTGAATATGGAAATGTTCCTCAAAATAGAGAAAGAATTTATATTGTTGCTTTTAGAGATGAAAAAGATTATAACAATTTTAAAATGCCATTACCAATTTTGCTTACACAAAGCATTAAAGA
>JAXJDU010000078.1:0-8326 GCA_036301785.1 Acutalibacteraceae bacterium
GAATTGCATAGTAAGAGTCAAACGCTCTGAAGTGGTCGATTCTTACTATATCAAACAGGTTAGCTGCACTCTTAATGCGAGCAAACCACCACTTGTAATCTGTTTCTTTCAGGTACTCCCAGTTGTACAGTGGGTTACCCCATAGCTGACCTGTAGCTGAGAAGTAATCAGGTGGACAACCAGCAACACATACAGGCTGCTTGTCATCGTCTAGCCAGAACACCTCAGAATTAGCCCATGTATCAGCACTATCCATAGCAACATATATAGGCATATCACCCATAATCTGAATGCCAAGGCTGTTTACATAGCTTCTGAAGTCTGCCCATTGCTTATAGAAAATATACTGTACAAACTTCCAGAAGTCAATTTCAGGCTTCAGCTCTTTAGTATAGCTGGCAATTGCTTCAGGCTTACGAAGCTTAATGTCTTCGTCTGCCCACTCTGTCCATGCCTTCATATCGTTGTTCTTTTTAACAGCCATATAAAGAGCATAGTTTTCAATCCAGTCGGCATTTTCTTTTACAAAGTTTTTGTAAGCCTGTGTGGATTTCTTAAAATTCTTGTATGCACAACGCAAAACCTTAAACTTTGTTTCGTAAATCTGTGCATAGTCAACCTCTTCAGGGTTAGAACCCCAAGCAAGACCTTCTACATCCTCTTTTGTTAGAAGACCCTCTTCGATCAGTAGGTCAATATCAATCATATAAGGGTTTCCTGCATAAGTAGAAAACGCCTGATATGGTGAATCACCATAGCTTGTAGGACCTACTGGTAGAATCTGCCAAATTTTCTGACCTGCTGCTTTTAGAAAATCTGCAAAATCATAGGCAGCCTTACCGATAGTACCGTAGCCATAAGGTGATGGTAGTGAAGATATTGACATTAAAATTCCGGCACATCTTGACACGAGCATCATCTCCATTATTTAAAATTTTAAAAAAGATAATCTAAATTCCATTATAATCATTCCTCTACAGTTTAACATAGTTCACCTGTTTTTACAATAGAATTTAAAAGATTTTATACAGCAATTTCCCTTTTTACAAAAAAATTCAACATTTTTCGTAAAAATACATCTTGATTATTGTGGATTGTTCACATTTTCGCTTATTTCTTTATACGCAAGATACATTGCACAGGCTGCTGCAAGCTCTCTTACCCTTGCTCGGGTATTGGCTTTGTTCTGTGATAATAACGCTTTTACAGCTATTTTCTTAGCTGGCGTTGAAAGCCCGATATACACCAATCCCACTGGCTTTGTATCTGTACCACCAGTAGGCCCTGCAATTCCTGTGGTAGAAATTGCCATATCACTGCCAGAAAGTAATCGAACACCCTTTGCCATCTGCATTGCAGTTTCTGCACTTACTGCACCTAAGGTATCAAGCGTATTTTTATCTACAGATAACACCTTGCTTTTAATATCATTTGAATACGAACAAACGCCACAGTCAAAAACAGCAGATGAACCCGAAACCTCGGTTATGCTCTTGCTTATAAGTCCACCGGTACAGCTTTCAGCTGTAGCTATCTTCATATTCTTTTCTGTAAGAGCCTTTACAAGAAGCTTGTTTATATTGCTGAATTCAATGCAATTTTCTTCAAGCTCCTTTAAAAAGCCTTCTTCTGTAACTACCTGTATTATATTCTCCGGTATATGATTTATCATCTTACCTGACCATCACCACTTATAATATATTTCATTGATGTAAGCTCAGTTAGTCCCATAGGGCCTCTTGCGTGCAGCTTCTGAGTAGAAATACCAATTTCTGCACCCATTCCGAACATTCCACCATCTGTAAAGCGAGTAGAAGCATTTACATACACAGCAGCAGAATCAACCTGAGCTGTAAATTTATTCTGTGCAGTATAGTCGTTAGTTATAATAACCTCACTATGACCTGTTGAGTATTTTCTGATGTGTGCAATAGCATCATCAAGTGAATCTACAACCTTGATTGCAATTTTAAGGTCAAGATACTCATTAGCCCAGTCGTATTCCTCGGCGTCAATTACGCAATCGCCAAGAATTTCTTTAGTTTTTGCACAGCCGTGAATTTCTACATTTTTTTCATCAAGCTTAGCCTTTAACGCCTTTAGTGCTGTATCTGCTATATCCTTATGTACAAGCACTGTTTCAAGTGCGTTACAAACTGAAGGACGCTGTGTTTTACCGTTGTAAATAATATTAACAGCCATTTCTATATCAGCACTCTTATCAATTACTGCATGACAGTTACCAACGCCGGTTTCAATTACAGGCACCTTTGAGTTTTCCACAACTGCCTTAATCAAGCCAGCACCACCACGAGGGATAAGCACATCAAGGTACTCGCTTAATCCCATAAGCTCAATAGATGACTGTCTTGTTGTGTCCTTAACAAGCTGAACACAATCAGCAGGCAAACCAACTGACTCTATAGCCTCTCTCATAACCTCTGAAATAACTGTGTTTGAGTAAATAGCCTCTTTACCACCACGAAGAATAACAGCATTACCAGCCATTAAGCAAAGTGCAGCAGCGTCTGATGTTACATTTGGTCTTGCTTCAAAGATAATACCAATAACACCCATTGGAACTCTTACCTTTTTAATCTCCATACCGTTTTCAGCAACGCTACCTGTAATAATCTGACCAACAGGGTCATCAAAGTCTGCAACCTTACGCACACCCTGTGCCATACCCTCTATTCTGTCATCAGTAAGCTTCAATCTGTCCAGTAAAGATTCTGTAAGACCGTTTTCCTTACCATTTTTAATATCAATATCATTCTGTGCAATAATTCTGTCCTTATTAGCAATTAATGCATCAGCAATAGCTATTAAAGCCTGTTTCTTCTGCTTGCCGGCAACAGCAAGCACGCTTGCAGCCTCTTTAGCCTTTTGTCCCATTATTTCCATTTCTGTCATTGTATGGTACCTCCTATATTAATGTTACATTGTTCATTTGTTACATTGTTTATTTTTCTATTAAGCTTTATGTCCACTTTTATCAGAAAGATTGGTAATTATTCAAACATCTTCTTCAAGTCCTCAAGGTCGTATGGAGTTTTCTGGTATACATAATAATTCAGCCAGTTTGTAAACAGCATTGTAGCGTTACTTCTCCATGTCAGTGGTGGAGTTGCCTGTGGGTCATCCTCCGGGAAATAATTATGTGGAATAGCTGGGTTTATCCCCTTGTTTACATCTCTGAAATACTCTGTTGCCAGTGTATTTCTGTCGTATTCACCATGGCCCATCAGGAAGAACTTTCTACCATCTTTGCTACATACCACTGCAACACCAGCCATTCTTGAGGTTGCAAGAATCTCCAGCTCTGGGTGCTTTGCAATTTCATCTCGGTGTACACCTGTATAGCGTGAATGTGGCAACACAAATCTGTCGTCAAAGCCACGCATTAACGGGTGGTTAGGGTTTAAAACTCTGTGCTGGAAAATACCACTGAGCTTATAATCCATTTTATATTTTGGTATACCATAATGAAAATACAGACCAGCCTGAGCACCCCAGCATATATGCAGTGTAGAATAAACATTATGCTTACTCCACTCCATAATCTCTTTCAGCTCATCCCAGTAATCCACCTGCTCGTACTCCAGCAGCTCAACAGGTGCACCTGTTATAATCATACCGTCAAAGCTCTGACTTTTTATTTCGTCAAAGGTTTTATAAAACTTTGTCAAATGCAAAGCTGATGTGTTTTTTGATTGATGTGTAGCCATCTGCAAAAGCTCTACATCCACCTGCAAAGGACTGTTACCAAGCAATCTTAACAGCTGGGTTTCTGTTTCTATTTTAGTAGGCATTAAATTAAGTATTACTATTTTAAGTGGTCTTATATCCTGCCTTATAGCAACATCCTCTGGCATTACAAATATATTTTCAGACTCTAACACTTTTATTGCAGGCAAATCTGCTTGCACCTTAATCGGCATAGCGTCAGCCTCCTTATCTATTAACATTATTAGTTATATTATAAATGTTATTATAATTATTTTCAACTGTAAATATAGACAGCACACTTTATACCGATTTTCTACAGCTATAATTATTGAGATAAGTAAAATGTCATAAATTTAACATGGGTTATTTGTGTATATAACGAAATTTGTTAATTTTAAGAATTGATTGTTTACGCAATCAATTAAAAGTGGTAAAATAAGCAATGTATGTACCAATAACAAAGGTATTAATAATAAACAAAGAAAGGATTTGATTTATTTGAGTAAAAAAAATAAGCAGATAGATATTTCTGCTCCAAAAAACTCGCTGAAAAAGCGTAGCTTTCTGGATATGCTCTGTGAACAGAAATTTGTTATACTTGCATTTTTTGTTCCGTTTTTCATCATGGGTATTTCTTTTGCTCTGCACGAGGTTTATCCGTTTGGTGATAAGCAGATACTTGTAACCGACTTCTGGCAACAGTATTATCCATTTTTCTGTGACTTCCACACAAAGCTGAGAGAAGGCTCATCTATGCTGTGGTCATGGGGTACTGGCTTAGGTACTAACTATATTGCACTTATAGCCTATTACCTTGCAAGTCCGTTAAACCTGCTGTTATTCTTTGTTCCTGCTGAGTTTTTAAGAGAAGCACTTACAGTTTCTCTTCTTATAAAGGTAGGCTGTGCAGGAATGTTTACAGCTATCTTCCTTAAAAAGGTATTCAAGCAGAATAATTTCTCTATTGTAATGTTCTCTATGCTGTTTGCACTTTCTGCATACACAATGGGTTATTATTGGAACATTATCTGGTTTGATGCATTTGCGTTGTTCCCATTAACTGTTTTAGGCACCTACTGCCTGCTTGTAGAGGGCAAATACAAAACCTATGTTGTTGCACTTGCTCTTACAATGCTTACAAACTACTACATAGGCTTCTTTGTATGTATATTTACTGTAATTATGTTTATTGCAGTTATGGTTATTTCGAGACCAGGCTGGAAGGTATTCCTGCAAAAGTTTGTTACAATAGGCATATTCTCAGTTATAGCATTATGTATTGCTTCTATATTTATGCTGCCAGCTGTATTTGCATTACAGAATACACATGGTATAGAAAATGCTATTCCAAAAATTACAGAGCTTTATGACTGGAAATATAACGACAACCTGTTGCAATATATTTCAGACATTCTTGGTAATCTTGTTGCTGCAACAAAGCCTACCGATAAAGAGGGCTTACCTAACATTTACTGTGGATTTATCTGTGTACTTCTTTCTGTATTCTACTTCAGATGTACCAAAATCTCATTCAGAGAAAAGGTTGTCAGTGCTGTAATACTGATATTCTTTATGATTTGCTGTGTTTACAAGCTGCCAAACTTTATAATGCACGGTTTCCACCTGCCAAATATGCTGCCTTACAGATTCTCATTCTTAATAAGCTTTGTTCTGATTGTAATGGCTTACAGAGCGTTCTTATTAATTGAAAAAATCAACTTTGGCGATATATTCGTAATGGCAATTACTGGCATAGTATTTATTCTGTTCGCCTATGTTGGCCCTCAGACAGTTGATGCTTCTGGCAATGTTGTAACTAAAACTGCAATTACAGTTTCAGCTATCATAACAATAGTATATATCGGTTTACTATCACTGCAGATTATTAAGGTATTACCAAAGCAGGTTGTTGCAGCAGGTATATTCCTTACAATGCTTGTTGAAATTTATGCCGGTGCATTTATCGGTGTAGATACAGTCCGTGTTACTTCCCGTGACGGTTACCCTGACCAGAACGAGGCTGTACAGGAGCTTAAATCCAACATTGTCAAAAACGAAAAAGACGACTTCTACCGTATGGAAATGCAGACATACTACACAATCAACGACTCCAGTATTTATGGCTACAAGGGTGTTTCATTATTCTCTTCAACTGTAAACGAGTCTATTACAAACTTTGTAAGTGGTATGGGTATGATAGGCTGGGACGCTGGTAACAGATATTACTACAGCGAAACATCTCCACTTACTAACGCATTCCTTAACATTAAATATCTGCTGGGCAGACGCACAACAGCTGCCGACACAACAAACTGGACCTTACTTGAGCAAAAGGACGGTGCAAGCTCTTACATAAATAATAACCCACTGCCATTTGGATTTATGACAAACTCAGAAATAAAGAGCTTTGATTATAATTTAGATGTAAATGGTGCAGCAAAGCAATCTCCATTTGACGCACAAAACAGCCTGTTTATAAAATCAACAGGAATTAACAAAAACCTGTTTACTCCACTTGAAGCAAGCCCTACATCAAGCAGCAGCGACTTCAGTGTTTCAATCAACTCTAACACAAGCTACTACTGCAACGCACTTACATCAGGTGGTACATTCACAGCAAGATATACAGTTAACGAGGACAACACCCCTGTTTATGCTTACACAAGCTGCGAAAACTGCTCAAACAACAAAATTACAATTTCTGGTGGCTCAAGAATAAATACTTCTTACGAAATCAGATTCCCTTATATTATTTCACTTGGCGTATTCAACAAGGGTGACGAAATTACTCTTTCTATCCCTTATAGTCAGGGTACTACAGGCAACTGTAATATCTGGGTTTGCTCACTTGACCAGAAGCTTTTTGAGCAGGGCATAAGCACCTTGAATGATGAAGCTTATAATATTACAGAGTTTAAAACATCATCTATCACTGGTGAAATTACTGCTAAGCAGAATGGTACTATGTACACATCTATCCCTTACGAGTCTGGCTGGTCAGCATATGTAGATGGCAAAGAGGTTGAAATAAACCCTGTTGCAAATAACGCTATGGTATCTGTAGATTTAACAGCTGGCAAACACACTGTTACATTCAAGTACATTCCAAAGGGCTTTACAGTAGCTGCTGTTGCTTGTATACTATGTATTCTGATATTTGTTGCATTAATATTGTTCGAAGCTTTATATTTAAAGAAAAAGCAAAACCGTACATTATTAACACCAATGACCGATACAGCTCTGGATGACATTGTTCTGTTTGAAGTTGAGTTACTGGATGCTGAAAAAGTATCTGCACATAAACACAACAAAAAACATAAAAAAAGATAACTAAAAACTCCCTGCTATCATGGCATAAAGCCAGGTGGCAGAGAGTTTTTTTTATATATTAACCCCACCGTAAAGCAGAAATTATCTCACCATTGTGTTTTTATTTAAAAATTTTCTATAAAATATATTTTTTTGTATAAGATTACTTTTTATAAGCAAAAATCAACAAAAATTCCTCGTCAAAATATACAGACTAAATTAAATCTTAGTATTGCTTTTATGCTAATTTCATAGTAGTATATTTGTGGGTAATTTATTGGTTCAATATGCCTGAAGAAAAAAGGAGGAAAAACTCAATGAAAACATTGAAAAAAGTGACAACGCTGGCTTTGGCAGCCTCTATAGTGTTGTCAATGGGAGTAACAAGCGTTGCTGCTGCAGAAGTGCCTGTTACCGACTCAAACGCTTCGGCAGATATCTCTTCTGCTGCTAGCACAGCCAAGAAAGATTCTGGCTCAACATTATCAAAGTATTATTCAACAAACTCTGCAGGCTTTGGTGCTAACAAAACAATCTCTGTAGACGGTAGTCTATCAGATTGGGATAGCTCAATGCTTATTGCACAGGGTACAGCAAACGATGACCCAAGAGTATATCGTCCTAACTCAATGTACGAGGTAGGTATTGATCTATATGCACTATACGGTGCATACGACGACAACAATGTATACCTGATGTGGGAAATGACAAATGTTCAGGATATGGTTGCTCCTAGCGACGACTATCCACTATCACAGGGTACCCTTTGGGAAACACAGGAGCTACCATTCTTTATCGCAGTTGACACTGGCAAAGCAGACACTGCAATCGGCAAAAATGGTGCATTAACAACAGGTGGTACTATCTGGAATTCAGGTATGACACTTCAGAACAGCTTTAACAAGCTGATTTCAATTAACACTAAGGGTGGTAACGGTCCTTGGGTATACGGTGGTGACAGCACAGGCTTGAACCCTGTAGAGCTACTGGACAGAACCACATCTAAGGTTACAATGAAATTCGGTAAAGGTATACTAAGTAAGAATGTATACGGTATTGACGGTGCTTACGGCGTGAATAACAACCGTGTACCTGGCGATGTATGTGACGATTCAGCTGCTTGGGTTGACTTTAATTCAAAGGGTCACAAGAGTAGCTCACTTGACTTCTTCTACGAAGTATCAATTCCATACAGCGAACTAGGAATTACTAAGAGCGATGTTCAGAACAACGGTATCGGCGTAATGCTAGTTGCTACAATGGGTAAATCACCTATGGACTGTCTACC
>JAXJDU010000079.1:0-6696 GCA_036301785.1 Acutalibacteraceae bacterium
GCCTATACCAACAGCCTCACCCTTAATGCCACGAACACACTTCTGCTCACACTGTGACTCCTGTGGACATACTCTGCCACATACAGCTGGTAGTGAGCTTGACTCTGAAATTATATCGTAAGCCTCATCAAAGTTGCCCTTAGCAACCTCCTGAATAAATGCTGGAATGTTAATATGTACAGGACAGCCACTTACGCAAGGCTTGTGCTTACAGTTAAGACAACGCTGAGCCTCGTCGATAGCAACCTCTTCTGTGTAACCAAGAGCAACCTCTAAGAAATTTTTATTTCTTACATCAGGCTCCTGAGAAGGCATTTCGTTTTTCTTTAAAGACATATTAGGCATATTATTCTACCTCCTTCTTGAATAGGTTACAAGTTTCGCTGTGTGCATGACGCTCGAAATCTCTGTACATTGAGCCACGCTCCATAGCCTCGTCAAAGTCTACAAGGTGACCGTCAAAATCAGGACCATCTACGCAGGCAAACTTTGTTTCGCCACCAACTGTAAGTCTGCAGCCACCACACATACCTGTACCGTCAATCATAATAGGGTTCATGCTTACAACAGTCTTAATGTTGTATTCCTTTGTAAGCTTACATACGAACTTCATCATTATTAGTGGACCAATAGCGATAACCTCATCATACTGATTGCCAGCCTCGATAAGAGCCTGTAAAGCGTTTGTAACTAAGCCCTTTTCGCCATAGCTGCCGTCATCTGTCATAATCTTCAGGATATCACTTGCATTGTTGAATTCTTCTTCAAGAATTACAAGGTCTTTATTTCTGAAGCCTACTACACTGTGAACCTCACAGCCCTGAGCATGAAGCTTCTTAGCGATTGGATATGCAATAGCACAGCCAACGCCACCACCGATAACTGCAACCTTCTTTAGACCGTCTGTATGAGAAGCAACGCCAAGAGGACCAACGAAGTCACAAATGAACTCGCCCTCTTCTTTATGGTTAAGCTTTTCTGTTGTAGCACCAACAATCTGGAAAATAATTGTAACAGTACCCTTTTCTCTGTCAAAATCAGCTACTGTCAGTGGAATTCTTTCGCCGTCCTCGTCTACACGCAAAATGATAAACTGACCAGGCTCTGCCTTTTTAGCAACAAGTGGTGCGTCAATTTCCATTAGTGTAACTGTAGGATTAAGCACTTTTTTTCTTACTATCTTGTACATAAATAAACTCACCTTTCAAAATCAATTACATGAAAATGATTTATATTACACTTCATTGTATCACAAACATTTGCTAAAATCCAGTATTTTTTCTATATAAAGGGCAAATGTTTTATATTGCTGTATAATTATGCATTTTAATGGCGAGTATTAAAGACTTCTGACAAGGTTGATTATCTTTGAAGCCTTGTTGTAATCAAGGTGCTTAATCTTTATTTTAAGCTTCTTTTTATCACGGATATAAAATATAATATGGCACCTGTTTGCAAGGCGTTGGAATGGATTTTGCACAATAACGGCTTTTGTTATTGCACTGTGCTTGACAATTGCAGTTAAAAGGTTTAAATGCTTAAAATAGCAAAGCACAATATTTTTATCAGACACACTGACACCACAGTGCTTATACGCAATCACCCTAAACCACAGCCACAGCACGCCAGACGGTGTAAGCACTACTGCTATAAAACGAACTACAAAGCTGATGTAAAAATTACGATGTAAAATAAAGCATAATATAATAGTTATTAAAAGATAAATTGCAGGGGTATACATATAATTCTTTAAAGCTTCTGGCTCGGGCTTCAGTCTGGTGTTAATATTACTGGTAGCTATTACAGGAGAAATTAACTCTTTTAGCTTCTGCTTTTTAGCCACAGGAGCATACACACCACTGTTTTTATCATCTTTAATTCCTATATATAACAGTGATACGGTGTAGATTTTTACAATGCACATAAGAAGTGTCTGCTTTATAAGCACACCGTTTAAAAAGCTTTTTCGTACTGCTAAAATGTTTTTTCTCCATACGCCCTTATATACAAATAAAAAATCGTCGTTACAGAAGGAAGTGAAATTTATATTATTGAAAATCTGTGTTATTAATCCAAACAGAAAGCCGGCAAATATAAAGCCACCTATATAAGAAAATGCAGGAGGTAACCCCTGAGCAAGAATATACCATACAATACTTATACTCTCTTTAAAGCTGTTTGCAAGCTCATCACCGAGTATATCGCCAAGCCTTTTGAAAATTACCGATAAAGCAAACGAGCCTGCAAGAAAATTAGATTGCGTAAGTGACATTATCAACGGGTAAATTATTTTGCTTTTATATATTATCTGCTTTGTGGCTTTATCGGTAGAAAATTCTACAATTTTCTTTGCAGAGCTGTTAGTGACAAAAAGCTCTGTTTTGCGTGACCTGCAACAGCTGTTACTGCTTATATATATTCTGCAACAGCGTGCAAGACATAGGATTATATTTCTGTTTATGCTGATTGCCGTAACCTCGTGCGTAGGCAGCAGTGTAAGTGTGTGGTGGAATAAGCCCTTGCCAAGTGCTATTCGTTTATTGGTTTGTACATAAGAGATTTGCCTGTACTCAAAGCAGATTATCACTATAAGAGAGGCAAGAAAGGCTATATTAAAAATGGTATAGCTTACCTTTTGCCATATGCTTTCGGGGTGCAAAAAAATCTGCTGAAGAAACGGGAGTGTAAGCAGAAAAAATCCCTTTGAAAATATGTGGTAAAAGGTGAATATATGTGGCTTTGCAGTTAAATTATTTTTACTCATTGGTCGTTGGTAAGCTTAGCGAAGATGTCAGGAATTTCGTCCAGATTAGATAAATATATCCGGCCACTTTCAGTGTACAGGCAGAGTGTGAAAATCCCGAAAAAGTGTTGCAGTGGTGTGGTAATCTTGCTGATATAGCATATATTCGGTATACAGGTATAATAATTACGCAGAAAAACAACACCCTTGCGTACACACAGGCTGTCGTCTGTGATTGTTATAAGGTGGCTTTTGTACAGCATAACAGGATACCAGAAAAATGATATAAAAGCCAATACAATAACAGCAATGCTTGACGCAACAGCCATAACAGCAGAAAAAGCCATTAATCCACCACAGAAAAACGCAATTATAACAGTAGCAGCCACAAGCCTTGCACGATACAGTAAAATTGCTTTTGATGACATTTTAAGTGTTGTTTTCTGCTTCATATCTGAATTTTCCTTTCATAGCTTATATGTGTAGGTGTTTTTTTGTCTGGTATGTCGATATGCACATAAACTTGACAAATACTGGACAAAAGTATAAAATTTATGTATGCTGACTTACTATACGCTTATTTTAGCTTATAGTAAGAAAAGGCTTGTTTTATAAAAGAATTAAAGCTTATAAAGCTGTAGATAAAAAGGTATTTATTAACGAAAGGATTGTTGAACAAATGGTATTAAAAGGTTCTGAAATTATTGCTGAATGTTTACTTGAGCATGGTGTAGACACTGTATTTGGTTATCCAGGTGGTGCCGTGCTTGAGATATATGACGCACTATATAAGTATAGCGATAAAATCAAGCATGTTATGACAGCTCACGAGCAGGGTGCTGCACACGCAGCAGACGGCTATGCAAGAGCAACAGGTAAAACAGGTGTTGTTATTGCAACATCAGGCCCTGGTGCTACAAACCTTGTTACAGGTATTGCCACAGCATTTATGGATAGTATTCCTGTAGTAGCAATTACAGGTAATGTTGGCAGAGCTTTGCTGGGTAAATCAAGCTTTCAGGAGATTGATATTGCCAATGTAGTAAAGCCGGTTACAAAGGCGAGCTTTCAGGTAAGCTCAATGGAGGAGCTTGCTCCTACATTGCGTAAGGCTTTCCAGATTGCCAGCAGTGACAGAAAAGGTCCTGTACTTGTTGATATTCCTAAGGATATTACAGCAATGACAACAGAGTATACAAAGTCACAGCCAATGGCTTTAGATGAAGCTCCAGCAACAGATGACGCTGTTGTTGCAGAGGTTATAAAGGCTTTAGAAAGCTGTAAAAAGCCTGCTATCTATGCAGGTGGTGGCGTTATTCTGAGCAATGCTTCGGATGAACTTACAAAGCTTGCAGAGCTTTTGGATGCTCCTGTATGCTGTTCACTTATGGGTATGGGCAGTATTTCTGCAAATCACCCACTATTTGCCGGCAACCTGGGTATGCACGGTGCAGTAGAAACAGGTATGGCTATAAAGAATGCAGACCTTATTATTGCAGCTGGTGCAAGATTCTCTGACAGAGTAGCAGGTGACACTGAGAAGTTTGGTGCGAATGCAACAATTATTCACCTTGATATAGATGAAAAGGAAATCAACAAGAATGTAAAGGTTGACAAGTGGCTTATCGGTAATCTTAAGGATTCACTAAACGCACTTAACGCAAAGCTTGCACAGCAGGACCACAGCGACTGGAAGAAAGAGCTTAGCAGCTTTACAACAGAAACAGAAAAGAAGATTGGCGACTATATTACTCCACAGGAGATTATCAGAGAGCTTGAAGCAATCAGAAAGGATACAGACATCGTTGTAACAGATGTTGGTCAGCACCAGATGTGGGCTGCACAGGAGTGCAGATTCAGAGCTCCAAGAACATTCTTGACATCAGGTGGCTTAGGTACAATGGGCTATGGTATGGGTGCTGCAATAGGTGCATCTATGGGTTGCCCTGATAAGAGAGTATTCCTGATTACAGGTGACGGTAGCTTCCATATGAATATGAACGAAATGGTTACACTGAAAAGCTACAACATTCCTGTAATTATCATGGTATTTAACAATACTGTGCTTGGTATGGTAAGACAGTGGCAGAAGCTTTTCTATGGCAGAAGATTCTCTGCAACAGACCCACACAGAGCAACTGATTTTTCAGCAGCAGCAAATGCATTTGGCTTTGAGGGCTTTGCTGTAACAAAAACAGAGGATATCAGACCAACTCTTGAAAAGGCTATGAGCCTGAATGGTCCTGTGCTTATCGATTTCTGCATTTCACCAGATTCTAATGTACTACCTATGATTCCACCAGGAAAAGATGTAGACGATATGATTGTTGAGCTTGATTAATTAATAGTCTGACTAAGCTTATTTTTTACAAAGAAACTAAATAATATTCAGATAATAAGGAGGCGAAGCAAATATATGCAGAGCTTTATGATGATGAAAGAGGGCAGTTATGAATTCAGCTCTATTACACCAGAGATTTACAGATTAAGTCAGAAGTGCATAGAGAATAATCTTATTGACCCACAGCTATATACTAAATATGATGTAAAACGAGGATTAAGAGATGTAAATGGTAAGGGTGTACTTACAGGTCTTACAGAGATTTCAGAGGTTTTCTCGTTTATAAATAATCCTGACGGAACACGCACACCACAGGAGGGTAAGCTTTTTTACCGTGGTTATGATGTTGAAGAAATAGTAAAGGGCTTTACAGGCGAAAACCGATTTGGCTTTGAAGAGGTTGCTTATCTGCTGTTGTTTGGTGAGCTGCCAGACAGAGAAAGCCTGACAGACTTTGAGAAAATGCTTAACTACTACAGAACACTGCCAACAGGCTTTGTTCGTGATATTATAATGAAGGCACCAAGCAGAGATATTATGAATGCTATGTCAAGAAGCGTGCTTACAATGTATTCTTACGACAGCAACGCAGACGATACATCTATTCCTAATGTGCTTCGCCAGTGCTTGCAGATGATAGCGTTGTTCCCTATATTCTCTGTATACTGCTTTCAGGCTTCTCAGTATTACCATGGCAACCAGAGCCTTATAATACATACACCAAAGGCAGAGCTGTCAACTGCTGAAAATATACTTTATATGCTCAGAGCAGATACTAAATATACTCCACTTGAGGCTAAGCTGCTTGATATGGCGTTGGTGCTACACGCTGAGCACGGTGGTGGTAACAACTCAACCTTTACAACTCATGTTGTTACATCATCAGGTACAGATACATATTCTGCAATAGCTGCTGCTATGGGCTCACTAAAGGGACCAAAGCACGGTGGTGCTAACATTAAGGTTGTAAGAATGTTTGAGGATATCAAGGCAAACATCAAGGATTATGGCGATGAGGAAGAAATTGCTACATACCTTGAGAAAATCCTTAATAAAGAGGCATTTGACCAGAGTGGTCTTATCTATGGTATGGGTCATGCTATTTATTCTGTATCAGACCCAAGAGCTAGAGTATTCAAGGGCTATGTAGAGCGTTTGTCTAACGAAAAGGGTAAGCAGGAGGAATTTAAGCTTTACAATAATGTTGAGCGTATTGCTGCACAGCTTATTGCAAAGAGAAAGAATCTGCTGAAGCCTGTAAGTGCAAATGTAGATTTCTACAGCGGATTTGTTTACAGCATGCTTGAGCTTCCACAGGAGCTGTTTACTCCATTGTTTGCAGTTGCAAGAATTGCCGGCTGGAGTGCACACAGAATAGAGGAGCTTTCTAACGCAAGCAGAATTATAAGACCAGCTTACGAAAATGTAATGCCTAGACGACCTTATGTTAAAATGAATTTCAGAAAGCCAGAAATTAACGCATATGAGGAAATAGGCGACTGATAAAATAAATAATACAAATAATAACACCCCAGACACTTGCAATATAAGTGTCTGGGGTGTTTTAGTATCAGTGTATAAAAGATAAATTGGAATTTGTCGGGCTAATAAC
>JAXJDU010000080.1:0-8442 GCA_036301785.1 Acutalibacteraceae bacterium
CTATTGTACTAATTAGGGTAGTACAATTAATGCAGAATGTACAAACTTTAAAAAACTGCAATTTTTTGCTTGCAAAAGTAAACTATATGCTATATAATCAAAGTGTACTAATTGAGCTAGTACAATTACAAAAATGACAAATCAAAGAAAGGAGTAGAGCAACTTGTTTAATATTGATTATACTAGCCGAGAACCAATCTACGAACAGCTTTATAACAGCGTTGTAAAGCAGATAACATTAGGAGTATTAGAGCCAAAGCAACAGCTGCCACCAGTAAGGCAGCTTGCATTACAGCTTAATGTTAATCCTAATACAGTTTCAAAGGCGTATAAAAATCTTGAACAAGACGGAATAATTTATTCCGTTGTAGGAAAAGGGTCATTTGTTATGGAAAATATATCGATTATAGACAGTAAAAAGGCAGAGGCATTAAAAAATATAAGTAATTCAGTAGAGCTTGCCATTAAACTAGGGGTGCAGAAAAATGAGGTATCAACGATTGTTGAAAAGGCTTATGGAAAGGAGATGAAGAAATAATGATCGATATTTGTGGTGTATCAAAATCATTCGGCGATGTAGAAGCATTGAACGATTTTACAATTAAAATTAATTCTGGCTCAATTTTCGGCCTTGTAGGTTCAAACGGAAGCGGTAAAAGTACATTGCTCAGAATTCTTTCTGGCGTATATTTAGCAGATAAGGGCAGTGTGAAGTTTGATGATGTAAACATAATTGATAATGAGGAAACAAAAGGAAAGACAACCTTTGTATCGGATTTCCCATATTTTTCAAACGGAGATACATTAGAAACCGTTTCACAGATGTATAAGCTTCTTTATCCAAACTGGAGCGATGAAAAATTTAAAGAGATCAGTGCAATGTTCCCTATAGACGCTAAAAAGCGTGTAATCAATATGTCAAAGGGTATGCAAAGACAGGTAGCACTGATACTTGCACTTTCAACACAGCCTAAATATTTATTCTTAGATGAGATTTTCGACGGACTTGATCCTGTTGTTCGTCAGCTTGTAAAAAAGCTGATTATCTCAGAGGTAGCAGAAAACGAAATGACAGTTATAATTGCTTCTCATAATTTAAGAGAGCTTGAGGATTTCTGTGACCACATAGGATTTTTACATAAGGGTGGAGTTTTACTAGAAAAGGATATAGATGATTTAAAGCTTGACCTTCACAGAATACAGATAGCATTCGAAAAGCCATTGCCAGAGAATGCACTGAAGGGTTTAGATATTGTAAGTAATAAGCTATCGGGCAAGGTATACACATTGGTTGTGCGTGGAGATTTAGATAAAGCACTGAATGCTTTAAGTGTGTACAAACCAATTTATTCAGAAACACTTCCTCTTACTCTTGAGGAAATATTTATAAGTGAAATGGAGGTAGCAGGCTATGACATCAACAACATCCTCGGTTAAAAATAAAAATGCTGTTCTTTCTATGATTATCAGCAGCATTAAAAACTCTGGACTATTGTTAGTAGCATATTCATTCTTATTGTTCATTGCTTTTCCTGTTGTTGTAATGCTGTCAAAAGGAAATAAAACTCCGGATAAATTCAATTACATAGATTGTGGCGTATTTAACGGATTTTCAACCTTTGTAATTACAGTTTTTACAGTTATATTTGCAGTTGGTATGTTCATTATTTATCATAACAAACGCAGTGTAGATTTATACGCATCTTTACCAATGAAAAGAGAAAACCTCTTTATGTCTAAATATTTTGCAGGTCTTATCATGCTTATAGTGCCTCTTGTGGTATTTATGATTGCCGGCTTGGTTGTAAGTGGTAATTTTTCTGCAACAGCTGTAGGAATGACCTTCTATAAAATGTTAGGTTTTATACTTTCTATTGTAAATGGTTATTCAATGATAGCGTTGCTTGCAATGCTGTGTGGTGGTGTAATAGACACACTGGTTTCTTTTGCAGTTGTGAATATCAGTATAGCTGGTACAATTTACATGGCTACAAATCTGGTTGCTTTCATTCTGCCAGGCTATAATCAGGCTTCTTTATACGGACTTTCTTTAAAAACAATGCTGATTATGCTGTTATCACCACTTGCTATGACTAATATAGTTGGTGATTTCTCATTCACAAAAACACCTTATTATTATGATGGTGTTAATGCATTGGCTGATGAAATTATTATCATGGTTCTTTGGGCTGCACTTGCAGTAGGTTATTTTGTAGCTGCACTGAAGATTTCAAAAATCAGAAAGAATGAGAATGTTCAGAGTGGTTTTGTTTTCAAATTCCCTATGGCTATTACTCAGGCAATCGCTTCAATAGGCTTAGGTTTAAATGCTGGTTTTGTAGGTGTAACATCAGTAGGTGTAACAACAGTAGATACTTACCAGCCAACAAGTGGTGTCAAAACATTGCTGATGTTCATGGCAGGTGCTTTTCTGGGTACTTTAGGTGCATACCTTATTACATCACTTGTTTATAACAGAGGTGCAAAAAACTTTGTGAAATCTTTACCAGTATTTGCTGGCTCTTTCGGAGCACTTGCTGTATTCTATCTGCTGATTTCACTGGGTCTTGTAGGTGGTGTTATGGATGTACCAGAGGCTGCTAAGGTTAAGTCAGTATCATTCAACAGCCCTTCATTCAGCAATTATACATATAGGGATATACCAGCAGTTATTTCCGTTGGTGATACATATCAGGAAATCAGCTATGCCTCAGAGGATGAGCAGTATATCGAGAATGTTGTTGCTCTTCACCAGGCTGTAGTAGATAACCTGCATAAAGAAATGGGTACATTCTTCAATATCGCATGGATAGATTCACCGTTCTCTATGTCATACGAGCCATCATATCTGAAAATAATTTACGAGCTTGATAATGGCAAAAAGATTTTTAAGTATTATAACTGGTATAATTATGATTACGAAGATATCAAAGACCAGTATAATGCAATTCTGGATACTGAAGTATATAAGAATAATCATAAGATTACAAAGTGTGATACAGCAAAAGAGGCTAATGTTTCAATGCTTTCTATACGAGAGCTTAAGAGATATTCAAACAACCCAATGTACGACACAACACTTAAAGTAAACACTCAGGAATATATTGACAGAACTGAGCAGTTTAACGAGGCACTTGCAGAAAAGACAGGCGTTGAAGCTTCAGATTCAGATAATGTAACATCAATCGGAGGAGTAATGTTTGAAGAAGGTGTAGCAATTGAGGATAGCGAATATTACGATTCAGAATTCTTAAATAAGCTGTACACTTCTCTAAGAAAAGAATTTATAGCCGATAAAAATCTTTCAAAAACAGCCAGAGCTAGTGACCCTGAGTATGTGGATACAGACAATGTACCAGATGAGGTTGTGTATGGTGTAGATATGAATTATGATATGCCAGCTGTCAAAAAGAGTCGTGCACTTTTAGAAATGGATAAGGCGATTAAAGAGAAATATGATATTCCTGAGGATGTAGCTGCAGAGATACTTATAGACAGTCCAGAGAATTTCATTGTTACTAAGGATGCATATCCAGAAACATGGAAGCTTATAAATGATTATCTGCAGAGTAACGATAAAACAAGTCTGTTTGTTTTTCCAAATGCAGCATAAATAATTGCTAGCCCCTATAATTTACATATAAACCATAACAAAGCAAGAAGGAGCAGTAGCACACTGCTCTTTTTTGCTTTTTATATTTTTTATAAAATTCAATTAAAAGTTCAAAAAAGTTTTATCATGGTCAAAACGCAGACTATATGTGTAAAAAACGGAAATAATAATCAGTAATTTATATTAATTAATCTGTTTTTATTGTAATATAATAATATGTTTTGTGTATTATAGCATAGCTTTTATAAATGAATTAAGAAGTGGTATCAAGCTTTATATATTTGTTACAAATTATAAATTTACTTGAAATAGCGTTTGACTAGTGGTAAAATTAGTTTATTGCTAAAGTGTTAACTGTTTTTTAATATTTTATAGAAGGCTTAAGACTTTAGTAAGAGTTTAATGTGTGGAGGTAACGAAATGCAAGATATGTTGTCTAAGATTGTCGATATGGACGAAAAGGTCCGTCTTCAGAATCTGCAGGCAGAGCAGCGTAGGGCTGATTCGCTTAAAATGATTAACCAAAAGAAAGACGACATCTATAACGACTACATTAACCGTGCAAGAGAAAGAATAAAAAAGAATCAAACTGCCGAGCAGGCTGCGGCCAACAGAAAATGGCAGGAGCTTGAAGCAAAGCAAAAGCAATTCCTGATTAAGCTTGATGAGTCTTTCAGCAAAAACGGCGATAATTGGGTAAACGCAATTGTTGACAATGTAATTAATTCTTAATTTTATTTATTTATCTTGCTAAAAGGAGGGATAAGGGTGGCATTATCATACGCATCAAATGCCATTTTTTCAAAAGCAAGAGCTATGTACGGCCAACGCTTGAAGCCAGCCGATTATGACAGGCTTCTAGCTTGTGATACAGTGCCAGAGATTTTATCGTGCCTTAAAACATTCCCAAGATACGCTCAGATAATGAGTAAGCTTAGCGAGCGAGATATACACCGTGTACAGCTTGAAGCAGCTGTAAGACAAAAGCTTTTTGAGGATTACGAGTCGCTTTGTAGATACGAAATTACTGTAGGTGAGGATTTCTCTGACTATACAATAATGAGAGCAGAAATGGAACAGATTATGCGATTTGTTACCATGCTTCAGGCAGGTACACCAGAGCAGTTTTATATGACTCTTCCAAAGTATTTTAACAAGGTGTCTTCAATCAATCTTTCAGAAATGTCAAAGGCTACTAATTACGATGAGTTTTTAAAGGTGCTTGGTAAATCAAAATATGCAAAGCTGCTTGCACCCTTTAAGCCTAAAAAGGGAGAGATAATAAACCTTGCTGCTATAGAAAATACTTTATTTAACTATATGTTCAAGCAGGTTTACAGTATTATTGACAAAACAAGTGGAGCAGAGAAGAAGGACCTGAAAAAGATGTTTGATGTAAATATCGATTTAAGAAACTTCGCAAGAATACTTCGCTTAAAAAAATACTATAAAATGGATCCTGACGAAATCAGAAAACAGCTTTTGCCGTTTGGCTCATTAAAAGAACGCCAGCTACAGGCAATGTGCAATGCAGAGGACGAAAAAGAGGTGTACTCTGTTATGCAACAAACCTCTGCGGGCAGGGTGTTGTCGAAGATTGATATAAGCTCAAACTTCGAAATAACCAGAAAGGCTTTGTATGAAGAAAGCTACAAAAGAATGTACTTCTCTGTAAATCCGTCAGTAGTATTGGTTGCGTATTTCTCACTTGCAGAAACCGAAACCGATAATATTATCCATATTATAGAAGGTGTTCGTTATCATGTATCTGACGAAACCGTAAAAAAACTATTAATATACAAATAAATTAAATATAAACCGAAAGGAGGAAGTGATATGTCCGTTTCTCCTATGAAAGTAATTGATATTATAGGTCTTAGAGAAGATTTAGATGAGGTTATCAAGGTTTTAGGTGATTCTCAGGCGTTTCAGCCAGAGCCCGTTTCTACCTTTTATCCAGAAACAGGTGCATTTGTAAATTCTACCGATGCTAACCCGTATTCTGAATTGCTTTTAGATTTTTACAATTCACTTTCATTCGCACAGGTAGAGCCGAAGTTTCAGGATATTTCAGAATTTGAAGTTACTGATGACAAGCTTTTTGGATATTCAAAGGCTTTTGTTGAAGAAATGCAGAAATATTCTTCAAAGATTTCTGAAATAGAAACAGCTATTGAGAAGTGCGAAAAAAGCATAGAACAGACATCACATTTTGTAGACGTTGACCTTGAGATGAAACGAGTAAAGGCTTGTGAGTATATTAAGCCTTGCTTCGGCAGAATGCCACTGGAAAGCGTAGAGAAGCTTAAAAACTATAAAAACAACCCTTATATAACATTTTTTACAGCATCTGTAGATAAGGATTATTGCTGGGGTGTATATATGGCACCTATCGATAATGCAGAAGAGGTAGACCATATTTTCACCGGATTGTTTTTTGAAAGATTTGATATTACAGATATAGAGGGTACCCCAAAGGAGTATATCAAGCAAAAAACAGAAGAAAAGCTACAGCTTACAGAAAGTCTTAAGACAGCAAGAGATGAGCTGAAAGCATTTATAAATGATAACTTTAAAGAAGCAATGCTTTACTACACAAAGCTTGCTCAGCAGAATGTTTATCAGGAAATCCGTACTAATGTAATGTTTTACAAGGGCAACAAAAACAGCTTTGTTCTTTGTGGCTGGTTGCCAGCTGATAAAGCAGAAAAAATAGGGAAAAAGCTTGATAAAATCAAGAGCGTAGAGTGGCACGAAGATGACGCAGCTAATCATCTTGATAAGTCGCCACCAATAAAGCTCAAGTATAACTGGCTGTCAAAGCCGTATAAATTCTATGTAGAAATGTACGGTATGCCAGCATATAACGAAATCGACCCAAGTACATTTGTTGCAATAACCTACACAATATTGTTTGGTGCAATGTTTGGTGACTTTGGTCATGGTATAATACTTGCAATAGCAGGTGCTATAATGTATAAACTGAAGGGTATGGCTGTAGGTAAGGTGCTTGTACCTTGTGGTATTGTGGCGTCGCTGTTTGGCGTACTGTTCGGTTCGGTATTCGGCTTTGAAGAAGCCTTCAACGGATTTTACCAGACGGTATTCGGTCTTGAAGAAAAACCAATTCATGTAATGGGCAGTGAGGGTATTATAACAATAATACTTGCGTCAGTTGCAGTTGGTGTGTTAATCGTTATACTGTGTATGTGTCTGAATATCTACACATCGTTCAGGCAGAAGAATATGGCAAAAGCCCTGTTCGGGTCTAATGGTATAGCAGGACTTGTTTTATACTCTACAGTATGTGGAGGTATAGCATTACTGTTAGTTATGGGTATAAATATATTCAATTTTATTACAGTTCCACTTCTTATACTGCTGCCTTTAGTGCTTATATTCCTTGCAGAGCCTCTTGGCGATTTAGTCGAGGGTAAAAAGGACTGGAAGCCAGAAAGCTGGGGTGGATACTTCACACAGAATTTCTTCGAGATGTTCGAGGTTATCCTTTCTTACCTGTCAAATACAATGTCATTCCTGCGAGTAGGTGCCTTTATAATGGTACATGCCGGTCTTATGATGGTTGTATTTATCCTTATAGAGCTTGTAGGTGGCCCAACAAGCGTAGTAGGTATAATTATATTGGTTGCTGGTAACCTGTTTGTAATTGCACTGGAGGGACTTCTGGTTTCAATTCAGACACTGCGTCTTGAATTTTACGAGATTTTCAGCCGTTTCTACAGTGGCTCAGGCAGACCTTATACACCAGCATGCTTAGAAAATCATATTCTAAAAAATAAATAAAGCATAATATTTGTTTAATTAAAACGGAGGATTTTTTATTATGGAATTTTCATTACTTTTACTACCAATTATCTTTATTATCGCATCAGCACTAGTAACTAAAAAGGCTGTAAGCCGTGGTGCAAAAAGAAAGAAATCAGTAGCATTACAGATTCTATCATTCGCAGCAGTTTTAATTATCTGTGCAGCATTCCCACTTGTAGCAGGTGCTACAGGCTCACCAGAGGCTGCCGAGGCTGCAGCAACAGCTGTAGCAACACAGAATAACGGTCTTGGCTTGCTTGCTTGTGCATTGTCTACAGGCGTTGCCTGCGTTGGTGCTGGTATTGCCGTAGCAGGTGCAGCTCCAGCAGCTATCGGTGCAACATCAGAAGACCCTAAGGCATTTGGTAAGGCTCTTATCTTCGTTGTACTTGGTGAAGGTGTTGCTATCTACGGTATGCTTATTTCAATTCTTATCTATACAAAGTGTTAAGCTGTTAACATATAAAAAGACGGTGAGATTATGCGTTTTTACTTAATCAGTGACAATGTAGATACACAGCTTGGTATGCGTCTTGCTGGTATTGAGGGTGTAGTAGTACACGAAGAGCCAGAGGTAAGAAAAGCACTTGAAGAAGCTATGGATACAGAGGATATAGCTGTTATTCTTATGACCGAGCGATTAGTGTCACTTTGTCCCGAGCTTATATACGACCTAAAGCTAAACCGATCTCGTCCGCTGATAGTAGAAATTCCAGACAGACATGGTAACGGTCGTACAAAGGATTCTATTACACGCTATGTACAGGATGCCATCGGTATCAAATTATAAAACACAGGGAGATGAGTTACCAAAATGGCTAACGAAAAACCTTCGAATAATAACTATAGCGAAAACGAAAGCAAATTCTTATCTGCCATAGAAAAATACGCAGAGCAGCAAAGAGAGGCTCTTATAAGCGAAACAGAGCTTTTCGAGAAGCAGGCTATGCAAAAGGCAGAGGAAGAAGGCTTAAGAGACGCTTATAACCTTATTCATAAAG
>JAXJDU010000081.1:0-2757 GCA_036301785.1 Acutalibacteraceae bacterium
ATCTTAGGTAATGCGTCGCCAAACACATTTCTATTATACTAGGAGGTTTTCTTTTGCTAAAGCTTTTTATCTTCCCCCGGTTGAACCGGGGGTTTATTTCCACGCCTGAAGGCACCAACAAAAAACCAAGCCCTATTACATACGGACTTGGTTTTAATTTTATCGTTTTTATTCTTTATATGCTCTTATTTCTGCTATTTTATCAAGCAGCTTTCCGGCACAATCTTCCTTGCTCATTATTGGCAGCTCGATAGCCTCTTTGTTTGTTATCATTGTTATAACATTTGTATCTGTGCCAAAGCCTGCACCAGCAACCTTAAGATTATTTGCAACTATCATATCCAGATTTTTACTTTCAAGCTTTTTAACTGAGTTTTCAAGCATATTTTCAGTTTCCATACTAAAGCCACAAATAAACTGGCCAGGCTTCTTTTTTGTACCAAGCTCCTTTATTATGTCCTTTGTACGCTTTAAAGGGATACTCATATCTCCATCTGATTTTTTGATTTTATTATCTGCAACTGTTAAAGGTGTATAGTCGGCTACTGCAGCAGCCTTTATTACAATATCTGCATTTTCTGCGTTGGCAATAACTGCGTTGTACATATCCTCAGCACTTTCAACATTTATAGTATTAACAAAATGTATCGGCTCAAGCGATGTATGACCTGTAACAAGAGTAACCTCTGCACCCTTCAGCATAGCCACCTTTGCTATTGCATAACCCATTTTGCCTGTAGAATTATTTGTAATATATCGCACAGGGTCAAGCTTTTCTCTTGTAGGGCCTGCTGTTACAAGCACCCTTACACCCTTTAATGTTTTTTCATACTCAAGCTCTTTCTCTATATATTTATACAGCTCAGATGGCTCTGGCATTTTGCCTTTGCCTGTTGCTTTACAAGCCATGTAGCCGACTACAGGCTCTATAACTGTATAGCTGTATTTTTTCAGCTTGTCTATATTATCCTGCACAATAGGGTTTTCGTACATATTAACATTCATTGATGGTACTACAGCTACAGGACACTTGCAGGCCATTAATGTAGATGTAAGCATATCATCTGCTATGCCGTTTGCAAGCTTACCGATAATATCTGCTGTAGCAGGTGCTACCATTACATAATCAGCTTCTGTTGCAAGCTTTATATGGTGAATTGCAATCGGGTATGTTGTCTGAAAGGTATCAGTAATACAAGGGTTGCCGGTAAGTGCTTCAAAGGTTTTTGCTGTTATAAAATTCTCTGCACTTTTAGTCATTATAACATTGACATTACAGCCCTGCTTTACAAGCATACTTGCAAGGTTAGGTATTTTATACGCAGCTATACCTCCACTTACACATAAAAGTATATTTTTATTTTTAAGCATATTTTCACTTCCTAAAAAGAATTACTATTATATATTATATTCATATATCGCATAAAGTAAAGCAAAGTTTAAATAAAAGCCTTGCAAACCCAATATACTAAAGTGTATAATGTATTTTATAGATTACTGATAATAATGTAAATTTTTGATTGGAATGATAGTATGATTTTAGCTTTAGATATTGGAAACACAAATATTGTACTTGGCTGTGTTGATAAACACAACAAAGTCAGCTCTCTTTTCAGAATTAAAACTGACATAAGCCGTACAAGCTGGCAATACGCTGTTGAAATAAACAGTATGCTAAGCCTATGTAATGTGGATAAGGGTATGCTGCACGGATGTATTATATCATCAGTTGTACCACCACTTACTGGCATAATAAAGCAGGCTGTACAGATAGTAGCCGACCTTGAGCCTATGGTTGTAGGCCCTGGCATTAAAACTGGTTTAAATATTGCACTTGATAATCCTGCACAGACTGGCAGTGATTTAGTAGTAGACGCTGTTGCAACAATCAAACAATACAAGCTGCCTGCAATTATTTTTGATATGGGTACTGCTACAACTGTATCAGTTATAGATGCTGACAAAACATACATTGGTGGTATGATTATACCGGGCATTATGATTTCTCAGGAAGCACTTACAAGCAGAACCTCTCAGTTGCCTAAAATAAGCCTTGAGGCACCTAAAAAAATCATTGGTAAAAATACTATAGACTGTATGAAAAGTGGTGCTGTGTACGGAAACGCAGCAATGATTGACGGAATTATAGAGCGTATTGAGCAGGAGCTTGGACAAAGGGCTACTGTTATTGCAACTGGTGGACTTTCTTCAAGCATTATGCCATTCTGTAAAAGAGATGACATAATAGTTGATAATGACCTTCTGCTTAAAGGTCTGAGAATACTTTACGACAAAAATAAACAATAATAAAAACAGGGCAACATTGCACACACGCTTTGTTGCCCTGTTTTGGATTGAGGTTTTAATAATGAACAGATCAGAATTATCAAATAGTTTAAATACAAAATGGCTTGGCAAAAGGATTATATATCTTGAGGAGATTGACTCGACAAATCAGGAGGTTAAAAGAATTTCAGATAACCACCCACATGGCACAATTGTTATTGCAGAAAAGCAAACAAACGGAAAAGGAAGATTAGGCAGAGCATGGATTTCACCAGAAAGCACAAGCCTGTTATTCAGCATTTTGCTTAAGCCAGAAATCGCACCGAATAAAATTGCAGGAATAACGCTTGCCTGTGGTCTGGGTGTATGTAAGGCTATAAGGGATTATACTGGTATTGATGCACTTATTAAGTGGCCTAATGATGTTATTATAGGCAACAAAAAGCTTTGTGGTATTCTTACAGAAATGAA
>JAXJDU010000082.1:0-2368 GCA_036301785.1 Acutalibacteraceae bacterium
AAACTGTATTGATGAGTTTATCAACATGGTTTCTGTGCTTATCGAAAAGGGCTATGCATACGAGGCTGGTGGCAATGTTTACTTTGACACCTCTAAGCTTGACAACTACTATGTTTTCGGTAATCAGAACGAAGAGGATTTAGCTGTTGGCGTGCGTGACAGCGTTGAAGAGGACGAAAACAAGAGAAACAAGAGTGACTTTGTACTATGGTTTACAAAATCCAAGTTTGAAGACCAGGAGCTTAAATGGGATAGCCCATGGGGTAATGGTTACCCAGGCTGGCACATTGAATGCTCTGCAATAAGTGTAAAGCATTTAGGCGAATACCTTGACATTCACTGTGGTGGTGTAGATAACGCATTCCCTCACCACACAAACGAAATTGCACAGAGCGAGGCATTTGTGGGCCACAAATGGTGTAACTATTGGTTCCATGTACTTCATCTGAATGACGCAAGAGGTAAGATGAGTAAATCAAAGGGTGACTTCCTGACAGTTTCACTTCTTGAAGAAAAGGGCTACAACCCACTTGTTTACCGTATGTTCTGCTTACAGTCACATTACAGAAAGCCACTTACCTTCACATACGAAAGCTTAGACAACACAGCTAAGGCTTACGAAAAGCTTATAAAGAGAATCAACGCACTTTCAGCTGACGGTGAGGTTGATATGGAAAAGGCACAGCAGTATAAAGACAGCTTTAAGACTGCTATGGATAACGACCTTAACACATCTCTTGCTCTTACAGCTGTTTATGATGTATTAAAGGCTGATATCAACGATGTTACAAAAAGATATCTGTTAGAGGACTTCGACAAGGTGCTTTCAATCGGACTGCTTACACAGCAGGATGAGAAAAACACTTCTTCTGATGTTGACACAGCAGAAATTGAGGCTCTTATCGCACAGCGTACAGAGGCAAGAAAAAATAAGGACTGGGCTACAGCCGATAAAATCAGAGATGAGCTGAAGGCAAGAAACATCGTGCTTGAAGATACTCCACAGGGTATTAAGTGGCACATAGCTGAATAATCGGAGGTAGTGCTTTGAACATTAATACAATACTTGAATGCTTAAAGGCTGTACTGTTTGGCATTGTAGAGGGCATTACAGAGTGGTTGCCTATAAGCAGTACAGGTCATATGATATTACTTGAAGAGTTTGTACCGTTTACAATGGTATCAGACGGCTTCTGGAGTATGTTTGAGGTTGTTATACAGCTTGGTGCAATACTTGCTGTTGTAATAATCTTCTGGAAGCAGATATGGCCGTTTACAAAAAAGAAAAAAACCAAAAAGGGTATTGCGTCTGTAGTAGATATGGATATAATGCAGCTATGGTTTAAAATCCTAGTAGCCTGCATACCTGCTGCTGTTGTTGGTATATTGCTTGATGATATTCTTGAAAAATACCTTTACAACTATGTAGTGGTTGCAATAGCTCTTATAGTTTTTGGTATTGCATTTATAATTGTTGAAAACTGGAACAAAAAAAGAACACCACAGATAAACAGCCTTAAAGACCTTACCTATAAGCTTGTAATCATTATAGGTATGTTCCAGCTTTTAGCTGCTATATTCCCTGGTGTATCACGTTCAGGTGCTACAATTATCGGTGCGTTGTTAATTGGTGTTTCACGAACAGTTGCAGCAGAATTTACATTCTTCTTAGCTATACCTGTAATGGCTGGTGCAAGCCTTTTAAAGCTGCTTAAATTCGGTTTAAGCTTTACAGCAATCGAGCTTGCTGTGCTTGTAACCGGCTTTGTTGTAGCGTTCTTGGTATCTATTGTAGTAATTAAATTCCTGCTTAAATACATCAAGAAAAACGACTTCAAGGTGTTTGGCTGGTATAGAATTGTACTTGGTATAGTGGTACTCGGCTATGCAGCCTTAAAAACCTTTGTACTAGCATAAAGCATAAGATAACAAAAAGCTTACAGCAAATTGATACGCTGTAAGCTTTTTTAATTGTAGTTTGTCGGTCAGAGTTGCACTCTGTGGCTTTATAGCATAACGCTACAGTTTTATAGCTTATATTCAGTTTGTTCTATTTCAAAGTATTTTTTATTAGGGACGCATATAATGCGTCGGTGTCTTACTTGCTTTTATAGCAAGCTAAACATAACCACTCTTACAAACTGATTTTTTATAAAATAATTTTTTAATATTTATAGTGCTAATCCCACACGGGGACTTACTTTCTTACAAAAGAAAGTAAGCAAAGATTGTAAGGGAGGGAATTTCGAAATCCCCTCCCTTAACCCTCCCCACACGACCAAAGGGGGACTTTGTCCCCCTTATGGAATCCCCCACGCTTAGTCCAACTGCATTTGTCTGGAATTTGTTTTTGCGTCGGGGGAGGTTC
>JAXJDU010000083.1:0-12124 GCA_036301785.1 Acutalibacteraceae bacterium
AAAACTTAAAGTTTGGGTAAAGCCTTTTTAAAGGCTTTTGGGGTTAAGGGGTGAAACCCCTTATGGGATTTTAAAGGGCAAAGCCCTTTAACTTCTGGTTTTTCCTAAAAATGACATTGAAAATGGCATTTTTAAATATTCTTGAGGCATTAAGGACTGTGTACTTAAAACCTGCGAGGGGTGTTACCCCTCGACCCCACCACCCTTTAAAAAGGGTGGACCTAAACTTTACGCTTTTCTCTATCGAAGTTTGTTGTTAATCCGACAAATTCCAATTTATCTATGTCAGCTTAAAATCTCATTAAGCAATGTTTCACCATTATTTGCAACAGTAATAACTGGTACCTTCAGGGTTTCTCTTACCTCATCAATAGAAATATCATCTAAGAATAAATCCCCGTCACTTCTCAGCATAACCTGTGGTATAAGCAGCTTATCGCCTAAATCCTTATCCTTCAGCTGTGCAAGTAAATCCTGGCCCGTTACAAGGCCCGATACATCTACGCCACCACCAAAGAAATTATTTTTTATACCAACAACATTAATTTTAACATTGTTAAATCTCTCGGTTATATTATTCATAAGTGTCTGCATAAACTCTGCAACACCTGTGCCACAGGCTATGGTTACTGTTTTTTCGTCTGTTGCTGTTATATCGTCCTCAAGAGCATATAAAAGCTCATCTCTTAAAAGCGAAAGCAAGCCAACGCCGTTATCAAGCTGGTCAAAATCCTCATAATAATCAGCCTCTGGAATTTCACGCTCTGCCTTCAGGAAGAATTCATCAGACGCATATACAATTCTGCAGCCGTATTTTTCCTTGAATTTTTCGCCGTAGCTTTCTATTAAATCAAGTGTTTCTGTGGCTGTTTCTTTTGTGTATTCCACAAGTGGATACAACCCCTCACGGCAAGCAGTAAGGCCAACAGGTACAACTGCTATACATTCAACAGCAGGGTAGAGGTGCTCTAAGTCTGTAAGTGTACGCTCAAGCTCCTTGCCGTCATTAATGCCAGGGCAGGCTACAATCTGACAATTTATCTTTATACCAGCCTCTGCAAATTTCGGCAACACCTCAAGCACCTTGCCTGCAAAGCGATTATTCATCATTTTAACACGCAGCTCGGGGTTTGTTGTGTGTACAGATACATTAATAGGACTTATATGCAGTTTTATGATTCTGTCTATCTCGTGCTGAGTAAGGTTTGTAAGTGTAACATAGTTACCAAACAAAAACGAAAGTCGGGAATCGTCATCTTTAAAATACAAGCTATCTCGCATACCCTTAGGTAGCTGGTCGATAAAACAGAAAATACATTTGTTACGGCAGGAATGTTGCTTGTCCATAAGATAGGTTTCAAATTCTAGTCCGATTTCTTCGTACTCACCCTTGTGTATTGTAACTGTGCGTGCATTGCCAAGGGTGTCCTCAAGCTCAAGCTCTACCTCTCGTGCAGTCTGATAAAATCTGTAATCAAGCACATCTACAATATCGTTACCGTTTATCTTAATCAGCTTTTCACCTGGTAATATACCAGCCTTAAAAGCACGGCTTTTTTCATTTACATCAGAAATTACAACAGCCATTCCACACCAGCCTTTCATAAATACATATATGGAGATATTATAACACAATTCTTACTTTTATTCCATATAAAAACGCAAAAAAATAAGAGGAGGATTAAAAAATCCTCCTCTGAAAATTCAGTTGATTATTCTGCAATAGTAATAACCTGTCTGCCGTTGTACATACCACAAGCCTTACAAACTCTGTGAGGTGTCTTGTACTCGCCACAGTTAGGGCACTTTACTAGTGCTGGAGCGTCCATTTTCCAAACTGTTGATCTTCTCTTGTTCTTTCTAGCGTGAGATGTCTTTCTCTTAGGTACTGCCATTTTTTATCTCTCCTTAGGTTTTAATGTTATTATTAATTTTCTTGTTCCAAAAGCTTTTTCAGAACCTCTAGGCGAGGGTCTGTATTTGTAGTGCTGCAACCACAAGCATTTTTGTTGAGGTCTGCACCACATTTAGGGCAAAGCCCTTTGCAAGAATCACTGCATAAATGCTTTGAAGGTAGCTCTAATAAAACATCAGCAACTACAAGCTCGTCAACATCTATTGTGTGATCAGGAGTTTCGATGTAATCGTCATTTTGGTCACCGCTTAGGGATGTAACAAGATTATGCTCAAAATTATAGCTTATATTCTTGGTTACGTCGGCACCGCAACGATCGCAAGGCTTCTGGTAGTTAAAGCTAGTTGCCAGAGAAAGCTTAACTAACCCTGCTCGATTTTCTGCCTGTATGTCTACCTTAACAGGTGAGATAAACGGTGTATAGCCGTCTATTTTTATATCTGCCATACTCAAAGAATATTCCTGATGCAGAGTTGAACCCTCGGTTACAAAAATACCTTTTAAATCAAGAATCACAAAAATGCACCTCTTTCTTTAGCCGTACGACAGTACGGGCAGTTTCAAAACACTGTATAATATTATACCCACGCACCCCTGTTTTGTCAATAGCAAAAACGGCTTTTAAGGCATTTCTGCCACTCCAACAATATACAATTTATGGTGCTGTTTCTTAGATATTTTTAACAATCGGAATATATATAAATCTCATATATAAACCCCTTGATTCTGCTGTGAATCAAGGGGTTGAATGTAAAATTAATTATTTTACCTCAAGAATAGCACCTGTGTTGCCAGATGTTACCATTGAAGCATATCTTGCAAGATAGCCAGTCTTGATTCTTGGCTCTCTTGGTGTCCATGCCTTTCTTCTTTCTGCCATTTCTTCGTCAGAAACCTTAACATTGATTGTGTTAGCCATAATATCAATAGCTATGATGTCACCCTCTTTTACAAGAGCAATAGGGCCACCAACTGCTGCCTCTGGAGATACATGACCGATAGCAGCACCTCTTGTAGCACCAGAGAAACGACCGTCTGTGATAAGAGCAACTGTGCTGCCTAAGCCTCTGCCCATAATAGCAGATGTTGGGTTAAGCATTTCTCTCATACCAGGGCCACCCTTAGGGCCTTCGTAACGGATAACAACTACATCGCCGTCCTTAATCTTGTCGCCCATAATAGCAGCCATTGCGTCCTCTTCGCAATCGAATACTCTTGCAGGGCCTTCGTGTACAAGCATTTCCTCTGCAACAGCACTTCTCTTAACAACGCATGAATCTGGAGCAAGGTTACCTCTTAGTACAGCGATACCACCTGTTTTGCTGTATGGATTTTCTACAGGACGGATAACCTCTGGGTTCTTGTTTTTGCATAGTGCAATATTTTCGCCTACTGTTTTACCAGTAACTGTAATGCAATCTGTATGCAGAAGACCAAGCTTGTTAACCTCATTCATAACAGCGTAAACGCCACCAGCCTCGTTAAGGTCTTCCATATGGTGATGACCAGCAGGAGCAAGGTGACACAGGTTAGGTACCTTGTCGCTGATTTTGTTAGCAATATCAAGATCAATCTCGATACCAGCGTCGTGTGCAATAGCTGGCAGATGTAGCATACTGTTTGTACTGCAGCCTAAAGCCATATCTATTGTAAGAGCATTTTCAAATGCCTCTTTTGTCATAATATCTCGTGGACGAATGTTCTTCTCCAACAGCTCCATAATCTGCATACCAGCTTTTTTAGCAAGTCTGATTCTCTCTGAATATACAGCAGGAATTGTACCATTACCACGCAAGCCCATACCAAGAACCTCTGTTAAGCAGTTCATTGAGTTTGCTGTGTACATACCTGAGCAAGAGCCACAGGTTGGGCAAGTTTTCTCCTCGTACTCTGTCAGCTCTTCGTCTGAAATTTTACCAGCTGCGTGAGCACCAACAGCCTCAGAAGCAGCAGAGAAGCTTACCTTACAGCCGTTTACAGTACCAGCAAGCATTGGGCCACCACTTACAAAGATAGTAGGCAGGTTCATTCTTGCAGCAGCCATAAGCAGACCAGGTACATTCTTGTCACAGTTAGGAATCATAACCAGAGCGTCAAAGCCGTGTGCCATTGTCATACACTCTGTAGAGTCAGCGATAAGGTCACGGGTAACCAAAGAATACTTCATACCCTGATGACCCATAGCAATACCGTCACAAACAGCAATTGCAGGGAATACAACAGGTGTACCACCAGCCATAGCTACACCAAGCTTTACAGCCTCTGTGATTTTGTCGATGTTCATATGTCCTGGTACAATCTCGTTAAATGAGCTTACAATACCAATAAGTGGTTTTCTTTGCTCCTCAGCAGTAAAGCCAAGAGCATTGAACAGTGTTCTGTGTGGTGCATTCTGTACACCATTTTTTATAGCGTCACTTTTCATTGTTAACAATCCTTTCAATATATTATAAAGACATATCAATATATATGTCATAGCATAAGCGTATTGCTTAAATAACATTATAAAATTAATAATAACTACTGTCAAGAAAAATAAAAACTATTTCTATTTTTATCTGTTGTCATATTTTGTTGACGGGGAGAAGTTTGATGAAATTTTACATAGATTTCACATAAGAGGAACGAAATTTTCATTTGAGTCTTGTATGATGATAGGGCTAGGTGCGTTTATGCACAACCTTAAATTTTGTATGAATTTTAAGGTGAAATAAAATTAAATATTTAGAGGAGTTAAAGATTATGGAATTAACAGATGTTCTTAATCTTATAGGTGGACTTGCCCTGTTCCTGTTTGGTATGAATGCTATGGGCGATGGCCTTGAAAAGCTATCTGGTGGTAAGCTTGAAAAGCTGCTTGAAAAGATGACCTCAAACACATTCAAGGGCTTTTTAGTAGGTATGCTTGTTACTGCTGTTATTCAGTCGTCATCAGCAACCACTGTAATGGTAGTAGGCTTTGTAAACTCTGGTATTATGAAGCTTTCACGAGCAATCGGCGTAATTATGGGTGCCAATGTTGGTACAACCATTACAGCGTGGATTTTAAGCTTGTCGGGCATTGAGGGTGATAGTCTGCTTATGACTATGCTGAAGCCAACCAGCTTTTCGCCTATACTTGCTATTATCGGTATTATCCTTATTATGTTCTTTGGCAAAAGCCAGAAGAACAAGGATATAGGTGGCATTTTAATTGGTTTTGCCATTTTAATGTTTGGTATGGACATGATGAGTGATTCTGTAGCAGGTTTGAAGGATGTACCAGAATTTGGTGAGATTCTGCTGATGTTCTCAAATCCAGTATTCGGTATTCTTGCTGGTGCATTGTTGACAGCTATTATCCAAAGCTCATCTGCATCAGTTGGTATTTTGCAGGCACTGTCGGCTACAGGCGAGGTTACATTCGGTACAGCTATTCCAATTATTATGGGACAGAATATCGGTACCTGTGCTACAGCTATGATTTCTTGTATAGGTGCTAAGAAAAACGCAAGACGAGCAGCGTATGTTCATTTGTATTTCAACATAATTGGTACTGCTGTGCTGCTTGCAGTATTCTATATAGCCCATGCTATTATTGATTTTGCATTCTTAGATAATGCTATTGATGAGGCCGGTATAGCTATTGTTCATACAACCTTTAATATTTGTGCTACTGCATTGCTGTTGCCATTTAATAAGGTGCTTGAGAAGCTTGCTTGTATGACTGTTAAGGATAAGGAAGTTGAGGACGACACACCATTTATCGATGAGCGTCTGCTGGCAACACCTTCTGTTGCTACTTCACAGTGCGTTAATATGTCAAATACAATGGCTAAGCTGTCAGAGGTAACAATTACAGATGCGTGTGCTATTCTGGCAGGCTACACAGAAGAGCTTGCTACAAAAATTCAGGATGACGAAACTAAAATTGATGTATACGAAGATGTACTTGGTACATACCTTGTAAAGCTAAGTACAAAAACACTTTCAGAGCGTGACAGTGCACAGGCTTCTAAAATGCTGCACTCAATCGGTGACTTCGAGAGAATCAGTGACCACGCTGTAAGCATTATGAAGGCATCAAAGGAAATGCACGAAAAGGGAATTTCTTTCTCAGAAAGTGCTGTAGAAGAGCTTGATGTGCTTGTATGTGCATTAATTGAAATTGTTGATAATACAATTAAGGCTTATGTGTCTGAGGACCTTGAGCTTGCAAAGCAGATTGAGCCACTTGAGCAGGTTATAGACAAGCTTGTAGATGAGCTGAAGCTAAGACATATCAAGCGTTTGCGTGACGGTAAGTGTACAATAGAGCTAGGCTTTATATTCTCTGACTTGCTTACAGATATCGAGAGAGTTTCTGACCATTGCTCAAACATTGCAGTTTGCATGATTGAAACAAGTGAAGAAAGCTTTGAAACACACGAATATCTGAATGAGCTAAGACATGGCGATGACAGCACATTTAAAGCTGATTATAAGGCTTACAGAAATAAATATGTATTGCCATAATAAACGGATTTAATAATCACAAAATAAAACCACCACAGCGTATCCGGAAGGGGAGAGCTGTGGTGGTTTTTTGATAAATTGGAATTTGTTGCTGTGAGCTAACGCTCACACCTAAGAGGAGAAAAGCGTAAAGTTTAGGTCCACCCTTTTTAAAGGGTGGTGGGGTCAAGGGGTGAAACCCCGTGCAGGTTTTAAGGACGGAGTCCTTAACGCCTCAAGAATATTTAAAAATGCCATTTTCAATGGCATTTTTAGAAAAAACTATGAGTTAAAGGGCGTTGCCCTTTAAAATCCCACGAGGGGTGTTACCCCTCGACCCCAAAAGCCTTTAAAAAGGCTTTACCCAAACTTTAAGTTTTGGTTTGTTCGTAACTCACCCACAAACTACAATTTGCAAAAAAACCGACAACCAGGCATTTCTGCTGAAGGTTGTCGGTTTTAATTTGTTTATAAATTAAAATGGCAATATAGAATTGATAGTGAATATAACATTCAGCATAAATGCTCTGAAGTTTGTTTCTTCCATGTTTTTAATACGGATATTCATATCGTACAAATCCTTATTCAGATACTTTTTCATGTCCAGATGGTGCTGGTCTGAAATTCTTTTATCAAGTGGTACTCTGAAAAGCAGGTCAAGGAATTTTCTGTTGTTGTAGATGATAATAATATCGCTGTATATCTTCATTTCAGAGATATTCAAGCCACCCCAGCTACCCCAGGAAACCTCGTGGTAGTGCATATCTGCCATAGAGTATTGTGGTGGGATTTTATCATACTCAAATTCGTCGATGTATTTTGCAAATACATCATCAATTTTATGTGCCAGACCTCTGTTGAAGGTGAAAATCTTGTATAGGTTTCTGAATAGCTTCGGTGACATTTTAGGCATTGTTTTTCTGCCAAGATATTTATACCAGTAAGCTCTTATAGATTCTGAAACCCATGATTTAATTTCAGCCTCGGCTGTAAGATTTTCCATAAGGAAAACTCTTTTTCTGTATTCGTTCTTTCTGCCCTTTGCAATATAGCCGTTGTTATGCTCGATTATTTCTACAATCTCGTCATAATTTTTCAGGCTGTCGGTTGTTTCTGGTATTATGTATTCAGAATGCTCTACATTGAATTTACCTGCAATTACCTTGGCTGCTTCTGCGTCTATTGACTCCTTCTCGGCAGACACAAAGCTGAAGGTTTTAACCTTATCATACATACCGTTGGCAGCTGCAAAGGTTGTGTTACTGTCTATACCACCACTCAGTGAAATCTGTGGATTCTCCCATTTTTGCAGAACAAGCTCCATATTCTTCTTAAGAATATCTGCTGCCTGTACAATTACATCGTTATATTCAGCTTCTGTTTTACATTCAGACAGATCTCGTAAAGGATAAAATCTTTTATGAGAGATTTTGCCTGATTTATAGGTGTACCACATATCTGGTACAATTCTTTTAACCTGATCAAACGGAGTCATATCTGCTGGCAGATATGGGCCTAAAATTCTGTAATACCACTTATAATCTATAAGCTCGTTTACTAAATCAGCCTTTGTTAAGCTGCAGATATCACCAATCAGCTGTGGGTGTGATGATATATACAGGTTGCCATCAATCGCACCATAGCAGGCAGACTGCATACCTGCAGGGTCAACTAAAAATTCTACAGAATCCTTTTTGATTACACCACATACAAACAAGCCAGTCATCTCGTCAACATAGTCCTGATATTTATCAGTGCCGTAGCTGTCTGCAATTCTTTGCAGTATAATGTTTTCGTCATACTGCATAGTAAAGCAGTTGTATGCGTGACCAAACAAGAAAAATATATTTCCGTCTTTTTCTACCCAATAGCCCTTTTGCATACAGTGCACATACGCAAAGTATCCGTTACCCATAGGCTCTTTTGTCCAGTTGCCATAAAAAGGGAATTTGTTCAAATCAAGGTCATCTCTGTTAGTGAATAAAAAGCCTCTTACAAATAAATACTTCTGCAAATCCTTATGCCCTTGCAAAAGCTTATCAAGCTGAGTATTTGTCATACAATATGTACCTCCAATTTTTTCTGAATGAGCATTTACAACAACTAATTATAATACATTGAATGACTTTTTTCAACTTTATATTTTGTCAACAGTAACAGCCAAAAGTACGCTATAGTGCAACAATTTGTACAACGGTTAACATAACTATACTTAAATACCTGGTACAACGGTAAATTATATTATTTTTGCTTTTTATACTGTATTTTTAAGATTATAAAGGTGAAAATAAGTATTATCATCATTAAAAACAGAGTTCGATTTTTACACTGAAACATACAAAAAAATTTAAGCTATTATATATAATATGCACAAAAACGGATGTAGCCTTTTTACTAATGTGCTGAAAATTGAAAATTGCAATTGAAAATTTTAGAAAATAGTGACTAAACCGAAAACATATGTTATAATTAAATAGATTTTATGGTAAGTATTTATATGTTGTTTGTTTAAATTATTTAAAACTGTTTTATGTTTCTGAATGCTTTATTCTATATACTGAAGGTGAAGATTTATTGGAGCAAATAATTAATATTGACCGAATAGAAAACGCTGTGGCGTTGTTTGGCAATTTTGATGAAAATATAAAAATTATCGAGAATGAATATGCTGTCAGTGTTGTTGGCAGAGATTCTGTGCTTAAAATTAACGGTGATATAGAGGCTGTTGCAAAGGCTGTAAAGGTTATTGAAAATCTTCTTTCATTGCTAAACAAAGGAGAAACCCTTACAGAGCAGAATGTACGCTACTGTATTTCGTTAATAAATGAGGGCAGTGAGGAGAAAATAGAACGACTTGCAAGTGATTGCATTTGTATTACTGCAAAGGGCAAGCCACTTAAGCCAAAAACACTGGGACAGAAAAGGTACTGCAAGGCAATAAAAGAAAACACCATAACAATAGGTGTAGGTCCTGCTGGTACAGGTAAAACCTATTTGGCTGTAGCAATGGCAGTTACAGCTTTTCGTGCAGGAGAAATCAACAGAATTATCCTTACAAGACCTGCTGTAGAGGCAGGCGAGAAGCTTGGATTTTTGCCTGGTGATTTACAAAGCAAGGTTGACCCTTACCTGCGACCACTTTATGACGCTTTGTTTGATATGTTAGGTGCGGAAACATATCAGAAATATGTAGAGCGTGGCAATATAGAGGTGGCTCCTCTGGCTTATATGCGTGGCAGAACCTTAGACGACAGCTTTATTATTCTTGACGAGGCTCAGAACACCACCCGAGAACAAATGAAAATGTTTTTAACAAGACTTGGCTTTAATTCAAAAATGGTAATCAACGGTGATGTTACACAGATAGACCTTCCTAACGGTACAAAATCCGGATTAAGAGAAAGCATAAGAATATTAAAAAACATCGACGACATTGCTTGCGTAGCTTTTACCGAGCGTGACGTAGTGCGTCACAAGCTAGTGCAAGACATTATAAAGGCTTATGAGAAGAATTGTGAGGAGGCAAAGACAAAAAATGGATAAAATCAGAGTTATTATCACAAACAGTCAGAAGAAAGTGAAAATCCCTACAGGATTAAGAATGCTTGTAAGACGCTGTTGTCATGCTGTGCTTCAGCTTGAAAACTTTAAGGGTATTGCTGAAATCAGCGTAACCTTTGTTGACAACGAAGAAATTCACAAGCTTAACCTGCAATACCGAGAAAAGGACATGCCAACCGATGTGCTTTCATTTGTAATGAGCGAAAACGGTGCATATGATATAGACCCTAAAACAGGTGCTCAGATTCTGGGTGATGTAGTTATCTCTATGGAAAAGGCTGTAGAGCAGGCTGAACGCTATGGTCACAGTCTGCAAAGAGAGGTAGGCTATTTAACTGCACATTCAGTTCTTCATCTGCTGGGATATGACCATATGGAGAATATGGAGAGAATCAGAATGAGAGAAAAGGAAGAAAAGGTAATGTCACAGCTTGGTCTTCCTGCTTCTTCAAGCTATGTAAGAGAGGATCTGTAATATTGAAAAGCTTTTTAAAGGGCTTTTTGTGTGCCTTTCAGGGCTTGGCTGAATGTATATGTGCAGAACGCAATATGCGAATACATATAGTTGTTTCTTTGTATGTTTTGTATTTTTCAGGATATTATAACCTCAGTATAGAAAAATTTGCATTGCTGGTAATTATAATAGCTGTGGTGCTATCTCTTGAATTACTCAACACTGCTGTAGAGCGTGCGTGTGACGCTATAACCAAAGAAAATAACCCACTCATCAAGGCAGCTAAGGACGCTGCTGCTGGTGCTGTGCTTGTTTCTGCAATTGCGTCTGTTGTAATTGGTGTACTTCTTTTTTGGGACACTGATATCCTGTGGAATATAGTTTCGTCACTGTGTTACTCGCCAGAGAGCCTGACGGTGTTTATTATAACGCTGTTAATAAGCACCTTATTTATAGTTGTTGGCCCTGACGAGCTGGTTAACAGTGTAACAACAGTTATCGAGCTGAAAAAGGAATTAGAAAAAGACAGTAATAAAAAAGGCGAAAACAAAGAGAATAAAAACAAATAGATAAGTATATATAAGTGTACTTTTAAATTTGTTGTTTGTGTGGTATAATTGTTACATAAGTAGCGATTATACCACTTTTTATATCGTTTTTTATGGAGGAATTTATGGCTAGTAATAATTTTAATGACAAATCAGCTTTTATTGCTATTGTAGGCAGACCAAATGTTGGTAAGTCTTCAATACTTAATAAAATGCTTGGACAAAAAATTGCGATAGTATCAAGCAAACCTCAGACAACCCGTACAAGAATTATGGGTGTACTTACCGAGAAGGAAACTCAGCTGGTGTTTATAGATACTCCGGGTATTCATAAGCCACGCACAGAGCTTGGAAAATATATGGTAAAAAGCGTTAACGAGTCTGTTTCGGGTGTTGATGCCTGTCTGCTTGTAACAGAGGCGTGCAAAGATATTACAGACACCGAGCTGAAGCTTATCGAGAAGTTTAAGTCTATGGATGTTCCTGCTATACTTGCAATAAATAAAATAGACACAGTAAAAGAAAAAAGCGACCTTATGCTGCAGATTGCCCGTTACAGCGAAAAATATGATTTTGACGCTATTGTGCCGGTATCTGCACAGAATAACAGTGGCATAGATGACCTAAAAAACGAGCTTAAAAAGCTTGCTCAGGAGGGTGGTCATCTGTTTGATGAGGATACTCTTACAGACCAGCCAGAAAGGGTTCTTGCAGCTGAAATGATAAGAGAAAAAATGCTGAGATTGCTTGATAAGGAAATTCCACACGGTACAGCTGTAGTAGTAGAGCGTATGAGAACCCGTGAGGATAAGGATATTATCGATATGGACGCTACAATTTATTGTGAGCGTGACACCCACAAGGGTATTATCATAGGTAAGCAGGGTGCTATGCTTAAGAAAATAGGCTCTTATGCACGACAGGATATGGAGGCTTTCTTCAATTGCAAGGTTAACCTTACAATGTGGGTTAAGGTTAAAGAGGATTGGAGAAATAAACAAGGCTTGTTAAGAAGCTTTGGCTTTGATAAGAACGATTTTGAATAATAATCAAATTGTAGTTTATCGGTCAGAGTTGCACTCTGTATGGCTTTATAGCACAATGATAAAATTTTAATATTTACAGTTAGTTTGTACAGATTTAAAGTATTTTTTATAAGGGACACATGTAATG
>JAXJDU010000084.1:0-2869 GCA_036301785.1 Acutalibacteraceae bacterium
ATGAAAAACGGATATAGAATTGTTAATTGATTGAATTTTAAATTTATAGATTATTCAGAATAACGGAGGAAAATAGAATGTCAGAGAAAATTTACACAAAAAATGCACCAGAGGCAATTGGCCCATATTCACAGGCTGTAGTATTCAATGGTATGGTATTTACATCAGGACAAATTGCAATCAACCCGGCTACAGGTAATGTAGAGGCTGTAACAATACAGGAGCAGACAGAGCAGGTTATGAAAAACCTTGGTGCTGTTTTAGAGGCAGCAGGCTCAAGCTATGATAAGGCTATAAAGACTACTTGCTTCTTGTCTGATATGAGCGATTTTGCAGCGTTCAACGAAATCTACGGTAAGTATTTTTCAAGCAAGCCAGCTCGTTCTTGCGTAGCAGCTAAAGAGCTGCCAAAGAATGTACTTGTTGAGGTAGAGGTTATTGCTGAGGTGTAAGTATTTTTGGCTTAGCAGTAATTAAGAGTTATTTTGTGGGGGTTAATATTTTGAAAAAGGGCTCAGAAACCAGCTTTGCTAAATACCTGTATTCTGCAAAAGAGATAGAGGCTTACGAAAGATATATAGAAGAGAAATTCGGTGAGTTTCACGAGGTTATACACGAGGTGTTTTCGCCTGATATTCATCTGGATATCATTGTAATTCCACCAAATGAAAAAGAGAATTACTACAAGCTTATTACAATGGGCATGGGTGCTTATAAAATGAATGTACCCGATGAATTAAGTGAATATCAGCTGGAAAGAGCTGAATTAGTGCTTTATTTACCCCCTGACTGGAATCTTAAATCTGATAAAGAAGAAGATTACTGGCCTGTAAGATGTCTTAAAAGTCTGGCTCGTTTGCCAATTAGAAATGACGCATGGCTAGGCTGCAGACATACAATTTCAACAGATGGTGAAAACACACCTTATGCAGATAATACTGAATTTTCAAGTGTGATTTTATTTAATGCTTTAGACAGAGAGTATAATGCACTTTCTCTTAATCTTGAATCTAAGGGAGAAATTAATTTCTATCAGCTGTTTTTTCTTTATGGAGATGAGCTTGATTTTATACTGGAATATAACTCTGATGATTTTCTTGATTTGTTAGATGACAATATTACTCCTGTGCTTGACCTTAGCCGAGAAAATTGCTGTGGTAAAAACAGCTTAGGCAAAATTCTTGATGATGGCTTTAACCATAGCAATAAAATTACACGCTTGAATTTAAATGCAGATATACTTTCCGGATATAATCATCTGGCTGTATTTTTAAGATGGTGTGTAGAACATAATCTGTTAAGCGACAGATTATTGAGGGAATTGCCAGAGCTGCCAGCTATAGTGAAGGATAAAAGCGTAGATTTAAGAGAGTATATAAAAGACACACCATTGCTGAACGGAAAAATCAGAAAAGGCTTTTTCAATGATGCAGGTGGTGACTTTGCTAAGGAATTCTATGTTTTTAATACTAAAGGAAGCTATACCAGCTGCGTAGATTGCTTTGCTGAGGAGTACTTCGGTACAGAAAAATATAATTGCGAAGAATTTCAGGACGAAGCATATTTATTTGTGCCTTATGATGAAGAATATTATAAGGGATTATCAAAGTATATTGACGAAGCCTGGGATAAATTTTTAGGCAATATTTTTGATATCTTCAGATAAGCTGAAAAATTAAATATTAAATCAATACCCCGACATAACGGAAAATGACCCGACCTCAAAAGTGAGATTGAAAATCTGACTCTTTGGAGGTCGGGATTTTTAATGAAAAAATACAGCTGTAAATGCTGATACTCTTTAATTTCTGACTGGCAGACATATTTTGTTATGTTTTTAAACTGACTTTATAGCTTTGTAAGGTGGCTATGAAGTCAGATGAAAAATCTGTTCAGAAATCTTAGCTGTTGTTCAGAACCAAGATGTTAAAAGCTGATAGCTTGCATAGACAAAGGATTAAGTGTAGTTAAAGATTCCAAAAACCACACTGTGTTTTAAAATACTCTGTGATTAACGCACAGAAAACAGCTAAACAGCGTAAAATGCTTACCAAAGGTGAAAAATAATATGATATAATATATGTAATAATTCATATAGCCCTTTGGCTATATGGGTTGTGGGCACTTTTTCTTTATCATCAAATTCTTCTGATGCTAAATACATTTAATAAAGAATACGAAAAAGAATAATTAAATCCGAGGTGTGCATTTAACTATGTACACCTCTTTATTTTAAATTTGGGGAATAGTATCAAAATATTACACCTTTTTTAGCGACCTTAACAAAAAAGTTATAATGGCTTTAATCTTATTGAAGTAGTTAAATATTGATGTTAAAATTTTATTAGGCATGAGAATTTGTATATTTGTATTTCTCGTAAGTATAAATAAATCTAAAGGAGGATTTTTAAAATGAATCTAAGAAAACGCAGATTGCTCTGTGCAGTCTTATCTGCAACAACTGTTATGTCAACACTTACATCAATCACTGCTGTTGCTACAAACGCCGATGATAATATTAATGCTGTTGATATTTCAACAAACAGTGTAGCAGAATCAGAGCCTTTACGCAACGATGAGTCTGTTGAAGCTCCACAACCAACCGAAACTGTTGAAAGCTCTGACACAGAAAACTTTCGTGCAACTGGTGACCTTACATTTGAGCAGGGCATTTCAGATGATGTACCTGTAATTGATTCAGTAAGTGAATATTACAGATTAACCGGCAAAAAATACAAGGTACCTAGTGGTGGCAGCCTTAAAGCTGATTTACCAAGCAGCGTAGATAACAGCCAGAGCAAATACTTCCCTGCAATTGGCAATCAGAATTCTCTTGGCTCTTGTATTGCATGGGCACAGGGATATTATC
>JAXJDU010000085.1:0-1885 GCA_036301785.1 Acutalibacteraceae bacterium
ATTATTAAATAATCCTTAAAAAATAAATTTTTTTAATAATAAATTTTCGCTTTTATTTACTCTGTTTTCTTAAATAAAAGCTGTATGACATTAATACCCTTTGTTCATAGCGTTGTGTTATTTGTTTTTTAGTGATTGTCTTTTTAATACTTAGCAGCGTAAAATCCTGCATAAAACTAAACAGCTGTATTTTGTTGACTGTATTCCATAAAAAATAAACACCTATCAATTCCATGTAATTAAAACTGATAAGTGTTCACCTAATATTCTTATGTTATATCATTTTGCACGCATTTCTATAAAATTTACAAGGGTGTAAAACCTATGCTCGTGATACAGCTATGCCTCTGTCATGTATATTTGTCAATCATTCTTTTTACTGCACCTTCAAACTGGTCAGTATCTACATAATAAGACTCTGCATGGTCTGCACCCTTTACAAGCAGTAATTCTTTTTCTGAATTGCAGGCTTCGTAATTCTTTTCTGTCATCCACACAGGCACAAAGTCGTCAATTTCTCCGTGAATAAACAAAACAGGAATTCTGGTTTTTGCCACTTCATCAAGAGTGCTGACATCGCTATAACTATAACCAGCTTTCTTTTTTGTCATTTTCTCTGCAATGTTCATAACAGGGAATTTTGGTATGTGGTAATCACGCTTGATAACATGGCTGAAAACATCATAAGCACTGGTGAATGCACAATCTGAAATAATCGCTTTTACATTGGCTGGCAAATCCAAACCACTTGCCATAAGGACTGTTGCACCACCCATTGAATCTCCGTGCAAAAAAATGTTTACATCTTCGCCAAAACGCTTTACAGCATAATCAATCCACCTTACAGCGTCATGTCTGTCAAGCACACCAAAGCCAGTGTATTCACCCTCGCTTTCGCCGTGATTTCTTGCATCTGTCATGATAACATTAAAATCCTGTTCATGATAAAACTTTGCCATTGCACCATAGTCATTAAGACCTCTGCTTGTGAAGCCATGAAAGCATATTACGCAATTTTTATTGTTTCCAGTGCTTAAAAGTGTTCCGTGCAACTTCAGGCCATCAAAAGATTTTATGTATATATCCTCTGTTTCTTGCCCGGCAAGCCATGCTTTTCGTGAACGGATAAAATCAAGATGTTGCTCCCAGTTTGTATTTGCGTTTACATCATTATTATCAATAGTCGCTGTAGGCTTTCTGAGAATAGTGAATCTGAAAAAATACCTTGCAGCAAAATATACTACCAAAAGTAACACAATTAATAATACTGCTAAACCAATTAATATACAGAAAACAGGGTTCATATTAATCCTCCTTATCACACTGAAAACTATTCGATTTACTGGGCATTTATACTATTTTCAACTGAACATTGAATAAGACTATCACACAGTTTTTATCAGACAAACAGCACGGGCTTTTCTATGCAAACAAAAATTTCAGGTGTACATCCATAGCTTTATGAAAACTCATATTAAGAATTTGTAATCCGATAAAGTAATATACCAGTTAAGCAATATCAGTTTTTATATTCGCCAGTGCAAAGCTTAATAGGACCACCCGATAAAATCAAAGCTTTTTCACTAATTATACAGACTTTTCAGCTTAAAAGCATTGTTTAAGTACATTCAGAATATCATCGTGTGTCATATATTTATAACCACCACCCTCATAGGAGGATTCAGCGATTTGTGGCAACATATCTACTGTAGCACCAAGCTCACGGAGTGTAAGTGGAATACCAAGCTCTCTTGCGAAATTCTCAAGGCAAGCAATACCCTCAAGAGCGATTTCATCTTTAGTTTTGCCATTAGTATTTACATTCCATACATTTTCTGCAAAGCGAACAAATTTATCAATACCATCTTTATAGATGTATCTGTAG
>JAXJDU010000086.1:0-2246 GCA_036301785.1 Acutalibacteraceae bacterium
AACAGGCAGAACCCAACAGATAAGGGTGCATATGTCTTATATTAATCACCCTGTTGCCGGTGATGATGTATATGGCCCTAAAAAGGTTATAACAAAGCTTAACGGTCAATGCCTGCACGCAAGAAAAATAGGCTTTGTTCATCCTATAACCTATGATTGTCTGGAGTTTACCTCTGATTTGCCAGAATACTTTACAGGATTTTTAAGTGAGTTAAGAAGTAAATATTACGGATAATTTGCAAAATTAAAAAACAATTGCTAAAAAACACTTGCATTTAATATTTGACTATGCTATAATATTATCGCATTTGAGTTCCGTTACTTTTTGGTAATGGGCTTCAACGCCTGACTTAATAAGTCAAGACATTGAACCGGACAGTCCTCTGCCTTGATAAGTACGAACACTTGATTGGTAAGAATGTCTGAAAACTAGGAGGATTTTAAAATGGATGCACTAAAAACAATCGCAGCTGACTCAATGAAAAACGAAGTACCTCAGTTCAGTATCGGTGATACTGTAAGAGTAGGTGTAAACATCCGTGAGGGTGACAAGGAAAGAGTTCAGATGTTCGAAGGCACAGTTATTGCTAAGAAGGGCAGTGGCGTGGCTGAAACCTTTACAGTAAGAAGAGTAGCTTACGGCGTAGGCGTAGAGAGAGTATTTCCACTTCACTCACCTAACGTAAAAGAGGTAAAGGTTGTCAGATATGGTAAGGTTCGCAGAAGCAAGCTATACTACCTAAGAGATAGAGTAGGTAAGGCTGCTAAGGTTAAAGAGCAGATCCGATAATCTGACATTTAAGGGACGAATACCGTCCCTTTTTTGCTTATCAGGCTTTTTTATACAGGAGGTATTGCAATGCGTGAAGAATTTAAATATACAGATGTAGCACAGCCAGAGGAATCTGTGGCAGAGCAGCCAGAGGTTGCAGGTGCTATTACACAAAGCTGTTACGATATGCTGCATACAATAATTTTACCAATTACGGTAGTATTTCTTCTGCTTACATTTGTTTTCAGATTAGTGAATGTAGACGGACAATCTATGATGGATACTTTATTTGATAAGGATAAGGTTATCGTTACAAACTTCTTATACACTCCAAAAAGTGGTGATGTAGTTGTTATAAGCCATGGTCAGCAGCTGTACGAGCCTATTATAAAGCGTGTTATAGCAACTGAGGGTCAGTCGTTAAGCATAGATTTTGCTAAAGGTACAGTAGCTGTAGATGGTGTTATTCTTGACGAGCCATATATAAAGGAATCACCATTCAAGCAATACGACGCTGAAATACCAGAGGTTATACCAGAGGGTATGGTTTTTGTAATGGGAGATAACCGTAACCATTCTACCGACAGCCGTAGCACAAGAGTAGGACTTATCAATGAGGATGATGTAATTGGTAAGGCACAGTTCATTCTTTACCCATTCAACAGAATAAAATTGCTTTAATATAAAAATTCAAAGAGATAGGGCATACCAGCCTTATCTCTTTTTACTTTCAGATATTGCTCCCGAAAAGTTGGTGTTTATTCCTATCATTATTGGGAGCAGTTGCTTTTTTTATGTTTATTTTAAATAAAAATTGCTTGTTTTTTAAAATTTATTATCTTATAATTGTTGTATGTAAGGTGGTGTTTATATGATTAACAATATTTATAATAAGGTGCTTATAATTGATGATGACGAGGATTTGTCATTTATCATTTCTGATATGCTTGAGGATTACGGCTATAATGTAACCTGTGCCGAAAACAGCGAAAAAGCTTTTGAGTTGCTTGAAAGTAATACATACCATGTTATTTTGCTGGATATAAATTTACCTGATGCAGACGGCTTTGAAATTTGCAGTGAGCTTAGAAGAACCTCTACCACACCTGTAATTTTTGCAAGTGCAAGAACAAGCGAAACAGACCGTATTACAGGCTTTGACATTGGTGGCGATGATTATTTGCCAAAGCCATATTCCATGAAGGAGCTGTTATCCCGTGTGAATGCCCTTGTAAGAAGAACCTACGGCTTTACTCAACAGGAAAATATTGTCAGCTTTGGTGATGTACAGGTTAATATCACCTCAAGAACAGTTACCAAAAACGGTAAACCGGTTTCATTGTCATTAAGAGAATTCGATTTGCTTGCATACCTTTGTCAGCATAAAAATGCTGCAATAGAGAAGGAAAAGCTGATTTCAGAGGTGTGGGGTGCGTTTTCTACTGTTGAAACCTCAACGCTTACTGTCCATATC
>JAXJDU010000087.1:0-4402 GCA_036301785.1 Acutalibacteraceae bacterium
GTTAAGGACTTCGTCCTTAAAACCTGCAAGGGCTTTGCCCTTGACCCAAAAGCCTTTAAAAAGGCTTTACCCAAACTTTAAGTTTTGGTTTGTGCGTGTCTTTGTGTGACTGCGTAAGCAGTCACACAAACTACAATTTACCTATCTCACATATTTACTGCAAAAAGGCTGCATCAATTAAGATGCAGCCTTTAATTACGCTATTTTATTGCTATGTAGCAAATAAATTATTCTTCTGTAGCTTCTGCCTCATCAGCTGCTTCTGCAGGCTCTTCGTCCTGTAGTAAAGCTCTGATTGACAAGCTAACTCTCTTGTTCTCAAGGTCAACAGCTGTAATCTTAGCCTGAACCTTCTGACCAACTGTCAGCTCGTCCTGTGGCTTCTCAATTCTACGGTTAGCGATCTGAGAAATGTGAATCAGACCGTCAATGCCAGGAATAATCTTAGCAAATGCACCAAACTGAGTTAAACCAACAATCTCAACCTCAGTAACTGTATCTACTGGGTAGTTGTTCTTCATGATCTCCCATGGGTTGTCCTCTGTCTTCTTGTAACCAAGAGAAATGTTGTTCTTCTCTGTGTCGATATCCTTTACATATACCTCTACAGTATCGCCAACCTTAACAACCTCTGATGGGTGCTTGATTCTGCTCCATGATAGCTCTGAAATGTGAATCATGCCATCAACGCCACCGATGTCAACAAATGCACCGTAGCTTGTAAGTGATTTAACTGTACCTGTGTAAACCTTGCCAACCTCGCAGTTTGCCCAGAACTCTTCTTTAGCCTTACTCTTCTCTTCGTTAAGAACAGAACGGATAGAGCCTACTGCTCTCTTTCTACGGTCCTGTACATCGATGATTCTGAAGCTTACATTCTTCTTCAGAAGAGCCTCTGTTGACTCGCCTCTTGTAGCTGTAGCCTGAGATGCAGGGATAAATACCTTAACACCGTTTGTGATAGCAATAACGCCACCGTTGTTAATCTCTGTAACAACGCCTGAAAGAATCTCTTTTGACTCTAAAGCCTCTTTAATTACATCCCAACCCTTCTGAGCATCTACACGCTTTTTAGAAAGCATAATAGTACCCTCTTGGTCGTTAGTACGCATAATTAAAAGGTCTAGAGTATCGCCAACCTTAACAAGATCTTCAACCTTAGCATTTGGGTCGTCTGTAAGCTCGTTCAGCTTAACAACGCCAGCTTGTTTTCTGCCAACATCTACAAAAATCTCGTTAGGTGTGATTCTCTCAACTACGCCTTTTACCCTCCCGTCTGTATTAAAGCTCTGCATATGCTCCTCTAGCATTGATGCAAAGTCTAGCTCTTTCTCTTCACTGGAATTCACTTGATTCTGTGCCATTGTATCCAGTACCTCCTTTATTATCTTAGCAGGTGCAGACGCACCAGCCGTAACGCCAATGTTACAAGCGGCTGTAAAGTCTATTGCAGATAAGTCCCTGTAGGTTTCCACAAGGTAAGTTCTGTTACACACACGCTTGCATATATCATACAGCTTGCAGGTGTTAGAACTTGTCTTATCACCAATAACTATCATAAGGTCTACCTTTTCAGCTAAAGACCTTGCCTCTTCTTGTCTTTCTGCCGTTGCATTACATATTGTATCAAAAATTACAGCATTTGTACATAGTTTTTTGATAATTTTTAAACTTTTTTTCCATTCTGATACATCAAAAGTAGTTTGGGCCACTACAGTGACAGGTTCAGTTTTAAGTTTCGGGTTATCCTCTATCAGCTTCTGAACCTGATCATGATATTTTACTGTAAAAAATTCACCACAGCAATGACCCTCTATGCCCTTAACCTCTGGGTGATTTTTGTCACCTATTATTAAAACTATAGAATTTTCTTTACCAGCCTTTGCAACTGTTTTATGAATTTTAGAAACAAACGGACAGGTTGCATCTGAATATTTCAAGCCAAGGCTTGATATTTCATCGTAAACACTTTTAGGCACACCATGAGAACGGATAACAACTGTATAATCCTCTGGTACAGCTGCAGGACTGTCTACTATTATAACACCCTTTTTTTCAAGCTCCTTAACCATTTCTGTGTTATGGATAATAGGGCCAAGTGTGCAAACCTTTTCGCTGTCAGAAAGCTTATAAACAAGGTTAACTGCTCTGTTTACACCAAAGCAAAAGCCTGCAGTTTTAGCTAATGTAATATTTTTCATATTATATTAAAACTCCTCTGTTTCTCTCATTTCTTTCAGCATATCCATAACCTTTTTAGAAGCATCTCTCAGCTCTCTTGCTGAGCCTGTGGTAATACCTAGCTCCTGTGGAGTAACAGGCTCGCCAAAGGTAACTCTTGTTTTTCTGAATGGCTTCATCAGCTTTTTCTCCGGAGTAATACACGCTGGCACAATCGGGGTATTTGTCTGGTGTGCTATAAGCATTGCACCAGAACGAGGACGAAGAAATTCGCCTGTTTTTGAACGCTTACCCTCAAAGAAGATTGTCATAACTCCACCGTTTCTCAGAATTTCTTCACCGGTTGAGATAGCCTCCTGCTCTACACCTTCACCTCTTACAACAGGAAACGCACCTAAGCCTGTAATCAGGCTGGCAAAAAGCTTATTTTTAAAAAGCTCTGACTTAGCCATAAATCTTAGCTTACGCTTACGCTGACCCATACCTAAAACCAACGGGTCAAGGTATGATAGGTGGTTAGAAATCAATATGTAAGCTCCCTCTTTAGGAATATTGTTTCTGTTTCTGAACTTTACTCGGTATATTGCAGAAATTACAGGTGTAACAACTGCAGTAGCTATATTATAAAGCCATGATTTTTGCTGTGACTTTGCCATATATACCCCTCCGTATTAATTTACAGTATTATTAATAATTTCTACTATTCTATCTATTGACTGCTGCAGAGTATCGTCTGAGGTATCTACAGTCACAGAGCCCTCGGCAGGCTTTAGTGGTGCGATTGCACGGTGAGAATCGTCGTAATCTCTTTTAACTATATCAGCTAAAATTTTATCGTAATCCTCATCTATACCCATTTTAACATAATCGTCATATCGTCTTTTTGCTCTGCACTCTGCTGAAGCTGTAAGGAAAATTTTAACCTGTGCGTCTGGCAATACAACTGTGCCGATATCTCTGCCGTCCATCAAAACATTGTTAGCTCTTGCTATGCTTCTCTGAAGCTCCAGCAAAAATTCACGCACAGCAGGTACAGCAGAAACCTTAGAAGCCATCATAGAAACCTCTGTTGTTCTTATTTTGTCAGATACATCTTCATTATTCAGAAAAACTCTCTGCTCGCCGTTTATAAATTTAAGCTCCACATTTGTATTTTCAAGCATAGCCTTTATATCATCAGCGTTATCAGTGTCTACGCTATTTAACATTGCATTTAACGCAATTGAACGATACAACGCACCTGTATCAACATAAATATAAGACATCGCTTTGGCAACAGCCTTAGCTATTGTACTTTTACCTGCACCAGCAGGGCCATCTATTGCAATTGAAATCATAAATTAATTCTCCTTTTCAGGCTTATAAATATATTATAGCCTTTAATTCTCTATATATAATTTACAACAGCTTATCAAGTTCTGTCAATAGCTTTTATTTATTATATGTAACTGATTGCTTATATAAAAAAGCTACCACCCAAAAGAGTGGTAGCTAAAATTTTAAATACAGTATTTAATTACTTTGCAATGGTATTATCAAAGCTCAATAATTGCTCTTTGAAGAAGAACAGCGTCTACTACTGTTAACTGACCATCACCACTTAAATCAGCAATCTCGGTTTGCTCAGCTGTCAATTCCATGTCACCTACAATACCCTTCAGCACATAAATTACATCGTCAACAGCAAGCTTACCATTACCATTTACATCACCTTTTACTGATACAACATGGTTATAGTGCAGTACAGCATTTCTTATAGAATCATTGTCAGGTGCAAAAACTATTCTATTCCATTCATCTATACTACCAGTATAATATACATCGCTAAGATTATCACAGCCTGAGAATGCAGACTCTCCAATATGCTGAATGCTGTCAGGAATGATTATGCTTGTCAGATTACTGTTGTTCTCAAATAAATATCTTTCAATTTCTATTACTGGCTTATTATCTATTTCGCTTGGAATTACAAGTTCGCTTGCATCGCCATAATAATCTATAATTCTGGCAAAATCACCATATGATATATCAAATACCCATGTACCAAACTCATCGGTTACAACATATGCATCGCAATAAGGGATCATAGTTCTGACTTCGTCATTTCCCGCATACCATAGTATATGACCCCACTCGCTATAATCACCGGTAAAATACAGATTTCTTACATTATTACAATTTGAAAACGCAAACTCTCGGATTCTGTTAACACTCTTTGGAA
>JAXJDU010000088.1:0-5812 GCA_036301785.1 Acutalibacteraceae bacterium
CTTTAGGCGTTAAGGGCGTTGCCCTTAAAACTTTATTTTATGTAAACAAGCACACAGTGCTTGTTTACGCAATCAATTTACTGCGTAAATTGGTTACATGAGGCAACGCCCTTAACTTCTCGTAATTATTAAAAATGCCTTTTCAAGGCATTTTTAGGAAAAACTATGAGTTAAAGGGCTTTGCCCTTTAAAATCCCACGAGGGGTGTTACCCCTCGACCCCACCAGCCTTTAAAAAGGCTGGACCTAAACTTTACGCTTTTCTCTATCACAGTTTGTTGTTGCCCCACAAACTGCAATTCAATATACAAAAAGCTCGGATTTTACTCCGAGCTTTTTCTTTATTTATTATTAGAATAAGATAATCAGGAACTGTGATACAAGAACAACTGCGATAAGTGCAATTGGGTATGTAGCAGCGTAAGCAGCTGCAACATCTTCTGTACCTGCTGTTTGAATAAGTGTACCAAGTGCTGGTGTACTTGTCATACCACCTGTAATTGAACCAAGGCTGTTTAGTAGTGGTAGCTTCAGAACATACTTTGCGAATATATAACCAACAATCATTGGAACAATTGTCATAATAATACCATATACAAAGTACATACCGTTAAAGTTTGCTACGAAATCTGCACCACCAGGGATACCTGCACCAACAAGGAACAATACAAGACCAAGCTCTCTGAACAGCTTTAGTGTTGTTTCCTCTGGCATCAGGCTTAGCTTACCAATTCTGCCGAAGTGGCCAAGAATCAATGAAACAAGCAAGCAACCACCTGTTGTTGTCAGTGAGAAGCAAGTACCCTCCAGACCCTCAGCACTCATAGGAATCTTAACCTTACCTATAAATGTACCAAGAATAGCTGCAAGTGAGAACACTGCAATACCCATATGATCCAGATGGAATAGCTTTACAGCCTTTTTACTTTCATTCTTTGCAGCCTTAATTGCAATCTTTGCTCTTTCTTCGTCCATATTAGCCTTTGATAGCTTTGGAACAAGCTGAACAAACAGTACAACGCCAACTACGCCGAAGATATAAGCGATACCGTGACCAACTGATACAAGGCTCTCGTACTGTGGAGCAACAGTAGCCTTTGCTGCTGAGAATGCAGGTGTTGAAGTTAGTGAGCCTGAAAGCAAACCAACAATCATTGCTACAAAGCCGTCAATGTCTGTAATTGTTTCTGCACCAAAGCCAAAAACATGCTTACCAAGCATAATACAAGCCAAAGCAGAAAGTCCACCCATAACAATAATGATAAAACCGATAAGCACATAAGACTTAAAGTTTTTCTTCATGTTCGCAAAGAACTTAGGGCCTGCAATAAAGCCTACGCTTGTTACAAAAAGAACCAGACCAAAGGTTTCGATAATTGACAGCCAGTCATGCTCAAACTCGATAGGCTTAGCACCGAATACATCTGTCATAAAGCTTGAGCAGAACAAAGCACCAAACAGAAGTGCTACGATAAATACACCTGCATCTCCAAGAGATACGCCTTTGATAGTAATTCTACCTAGTGCATAGCCTGCAACCAGAATTGCAAACACGCAGAACAGGAAGAATGAAATACCTGTAACAGGAATAACACCGCCAAACAAATTCATTTCATCTACTCCTCAAATAATTATTTAATTTTATTTTATACTATTTCTGTTCTGTAACATCGGATAAAATTTTCGAGCAGATTTTTTATCTGACAAATATCATAGCACAGCAAGGCTTACGCCTGTTAAAGACAGGCTATGAAGTCAGATTAAAAATATACTGAAAAGATATGTCTGCCTGCCAGAACAAAAAAGTATTATTTATACTACTCACCATTTAAAGCCATTAAAAGAATTTCAGGCAGATTTTGTGCTGAACAAATACTGACGCACTTCAAAGACTATTGCCTTTGAAGTACGCAGTATGAATTATTCTGCAAAATATGCCGAATTATTTATGTGTTTTTAATGGTGTTCAGTTTTATATTACTTTCTACGGTAATCAGGTAATAGCTTTGGAGAAACAGCCTCTGTTTCGATACCAGCTTCTTTAATTTCGTTCTCGAAGCTTGCTACATGGTCAAGTGACAGCTTACCAACTGTAACATCCTTAGCCTTAGCAGCAGCACTCTTACCTGCACTACGACCGAATACGATAATATCAAGCAGAGAGTTACCCATCAGACGGTTTCTGCCGTGGATACCACCAACAGCCTCACCAGCAACAAACAGGTTCTCTACCTTTGTTGTCATACAGTCAGGTGTAATATCAAGACCACCGTTCTGGTAGTGTAGTGTTGGGTAAACGATGATAGGCTCCTTACGGATATCAATGCCGTACTTACCGAACATACGCATCATAGCAGGAATACGCTTTTCGATTGTACCTTCGCCACCGATTTTCTCGATCATTGGTGTATCCAGCCATACGCCTAAGCCCTGACCTGTTTCTATACCGTTGCCTCTTGTGCTGCACTCACGAATGATAGAAGCAGCAGCAACATCACGAGTTTCTAGTGGGTGCATAAATACCTCACCCTTGCAGTTTACAAGCTTAGCACCTAGTGAACGAACCTTCTCTGTTACAAGAGCACCGAAAATCTGCTCTGGGTAAGCAGCACCTGTTGGGTGATACTGTAGTGTTTCAGCATATAACAGGTTAGCACCTGCACGATAGCCAAGTACAAGACCATCTGCTGTAGCACCATAGTGGTTAGATGTTGGGAAGCCCTGATAGTGCATACGGCCAGCACCACCTGTAGCGATGATAACTGTTTTAGCCTTAGCAACAAGAAGCTCCTTTGTTTCCATGTTCATCAGAACAGCACCAGCAGCGTTACCGTTTTCGTCAAGAATCAGCTCGATAGCTGATGTAAAGTCTACTACAGGAATCTGACGGTTTAGAACCTCATCACGAAGTGTTCTCATGATTTCAGCACCTGAATAGTCCTTAGCAGCGTGCATACGCTTTCTTGATGTACCACCACCGTGTGTAGTAATCATTGTACCGTCAGCGTCCTTATCAAACTCAACGCCTAGGTTGCTCAGCCACTGAATAGCCTCAGGAGCGTCGCATACAAGCTTTGACAGAAGCTCACGCTTAGCAGCAAAGTGGCCACCACCAAAAGCATCTACAAAGTGAATTGCAGGAGAGTCGTTCTCTTTATCAGCAGCCTGAATACCACCCTCTGCCATCATTGTGTTAGCGTCACCCATACGAAGCTTTGTAACTACCATTACATCAGCACCAGCCTCGTGAGCCTCGATAGCAGCAGATGTACCAGCACCACCAGCACCGATGATAAGAACATCTACATCATAATCTGGTGTTGACAGGTCTACGCTTTCAGCAGTAATTCTGCTGTGAGCCTGTAGCATTTCTGCAAGCTCCTTTGGAACCATCTGACCCTTGTTAGGGCCGATTTTCAGCTCCTCAAACTCATCCTTTTTATAGTCAGGGTGATATGCAGCAAGCAAATCTTCCTTCTGCTGTGCTGTCATACGAGCTGGCTCAAGAGCAATGTTATTCTCTCTTGCAGCTTCAACAGCCTTTATAGATTCTTGAAATTTCTCTGAATACATATTCTGTTGCCCTCCTTACTTCTCTATTTCTCTTGTGTTGTAAAGCTCTTTCATCTCATCGATTGGCTTCTGCATAAGTGCCTCGATAAGCTCTACAAATGTACCGTCTTTAATCTCCTGAACACGGTTGTCTAGGTGATCACACTTTGGTGCTAAGTACTTACCGTTAAGTCTTCTTGCAAGCATAGCAACCTGTGGGTGTGAAATACCAGCTGGGCAACGAGAAGAACATACGCCACACATTACGCAGTCGAATGACTCCTCTGCACACTGCTCAAAATCGCCACGCTGAGCATAAGCAATGTACTGCATTACATTCAAGCCCTGAGTACAGCTCTTTGTACAAGCGTTACAGCCGATACAAGCGTAAATCTCTGGGTAAAGCTGCATCATAATAGCGTCTGTTGGGCTTACCTTATCCATATCGTAAACCTGCTTTACCAGTGGGAAGTAAGGCAGAGTAGCGATGTACATATTCTCCTCTACCTTTGTCTGGCAAGCCAGGCAAGACTTCAGCTCACGGTCGCCCTTAATACGGTAAATAGTAGCACAAGCACCACAAAAACCGTTACGACAGCCACAACCACGAACCAGCTGATAGCCTGCATATTCCATTGCGTTCATAATTGTCAGATTGTCCGGAACCTGATATTTCTTTCCGAACAGAAAAATGTTAACCATATTTTCCATTGTTATTCTCTCCTTGTATCAATACTCATCCGGTAGCTCGTCAAGCTCATCAAAACGGAATACAGGACCATCTTTGCAAATATACTTTGAGCCTACATTACATCTGCCACATTTACCAATACCACACTTCATACGCATTTCAAGTGTAGTGTAAATCTGCTCTTTCTCAAAGCCAAGAGAATAAAGTCCGTCCAGTGTAAACTTAATCATTATAGGAGGACCACATAAAATAGCTGTTTTGTTTGTGTCAAAGCCCAGCTCTTTTACATAGTTTGGTACAAAACCAACATGTCCGTCCCAACCCTCTTGTGGGTTATCTATTGTCAGGTGAACATCAACATTTGTGTCGTTTGTCCACTCCTCGATAATTTCTTTATAGTCAAGCAAATCGTCTTTACTTCTTGAACCGTAAACGATGTCAATTTTACCGTAACGGTCACGGTAATGACGGCAGTAGTTGATTACTGAACGAAGTGGAGCAAGACCAACACCACCAGCGATGAACAGCATATTTTTGCCTACAAATTCATCATCTACCGGGAATGGTGAGCCGTATGGTCCACGGATTGTAACCTGCTGACCAACCTCTGCCTGATGTAGCCACTCTGTTAAGCAACCACACTTTTTAATTGAAAATTCCATAAACTCTGTGTTTGTTGGTGAAGAAGTAATAGAGAACATAGCCTCACCTACACCTGGAATTGATAGCATTGCACACTGTCCAGGTCTGTGCTCAAAAGGCTTTACGCCGTCTGGAGTAACAACACGGAATGTTTTAATATCTGGAGTATCAATGCGAACATCTGTGATAACTCCTAGCTTTGGAATTAAAGCTTCTACACGCTCGTTCATTATTTGTTACCTCCAACTGTTTTCATAACTTTTACAATATTCATTGAAATAGGACATTTTGCAAGACAACGACCACAGCCAACACAGCCAAACATACCGTCGTTATTCTCTGGGTAATATACAAGCTTGTGCATAAAACGCTGACGGAAACGCTCAACCTGTGTAAGTCTTGGCTGACCTGCTGACATCTTTGTAAAGTTTGAATACATACAAGAATCCCAGCAACGGAATCTTACAACACCCTTACCTGTGTTAAAGTCCTTAATATCGTAGCACTGGCAAGTTGGGCATACGAATGTACAAGTACCACAGCCAAGGCAAGACTCTGAAAGTGTTGCCCACTCTGGAGAGTCAAAGAACTCCTGAGTTTTACCAGGGCCAAACTTCTCGCCTGTAAGGCTAGCCAGTGGAAGCTTGCTCATAATCTTAGCTGTTTTCTCTTTCTGAGCGTCAACAGCCTCTGTGCCACACTCCTCTGTAAGAGCCTCAATGCTCTTCAGCAGTGCTTCACCCTTTTCTGTATTGCTCTGCCAGAAAATTTCTGTTTCTGTTTTCCATACAGAAATATCGCCGGCAGGATTTGTTGCGTCAATGCCGAATGTCTGGCAGAAGCATGTTTCTGATGGCTTTGTACAAGCAACAGAGATAATCACACCGTGCTCTCTGCGAGAAGCATAGTAGCTGTCGATTGGGTCTAC
>JAXJDU010000089.1:0-4571 GCA_036301785.1 Acutalibacteraceae bacterium
AAGATTTTGCGACTCTGCAATTTCTAAAGCCTTAACAGCAGACATAAGCCCAAGCTGAGAACCGTCTGAGTTGATTACTCTAATTTCCTTATCACGAATTTCATCGTTGATCTGTAGTTCCTTGTTGCTAATTGGTAAGCACCTCCAAAATATTGTAAGAAATAAAAAAGCAGACAGATATAATCCGTCTGCAATCAAACACAATAATACACCAAGAGTGTAGTAAGCTTTTAAATGATTGACCCATGCAAGACGGAACCTCATAGGTGAAAGCATATCTGCTTTTCTTTATTTTCCTAACAGATTATAACAAACATAAAAGCATATGTCAAGCATTTTTACATATTTTATTTTTTTATTTTATCAAATACTCTGAATCTCCTTTGTAGCTATATACTCCAAAGCTCCACAGTATATTGCAAACGCCATTTGCTTCTGGTATTCCTCGGTTTTAAGCTTTTCGAGCTCTGCTTTATTCGACAAAAATCCACATTCTACAATCACCGACGGCTGTGTAGCATTATACAGCAGATAAATATCTTTTGTTGCCTTTTTATTCTCCCGTGTGTTTTCGGGCTGAAGCATATTTACAACGGACATTCTTATATTTTCAGCCAGCTTTTCGCTCTGGTCTGTATTCGGTGAATAAAAAACCTGCGTACCACTATATTTTTCCTGCTCAAATTTATTCTGATGTATGCTGATGACTATTGAATTTTTATTACTGTTGAATATATCAAGCCTGTTGTGCATATCTGAAACCTTTTTTGACTTTATCGTTGTACAGCCGTCATCATAAATCGCAACATCATCATTGCGTGTCATTACTGTTTTAAAGCCACCACTTATAAAAAAGCTGTTAAGATACCGGGCAATGCGAAGGTTAATGTCCTTTTCGTTTGTACCATCAGAGGCAACAGCACCTCCATCTTCTCCACCGTGACCAGCATCTATTACTATAACCGGAAGTGGGTCTGCCTGTGTGTTTGCTTTTATATATACGCCACAGCCAAATAAGAATAATATAGATAATATTATAGCAGAAAAAGAAATTAAAATCAATTTAACCAACTGTTTGATATTTAAAACCACTTCACCACCTCCTTATCTACTAAATAATTATGAATCAGCCTTTGCCTCTAGTACAAAATATTTAAATTAAATTAATTATATATTTTAGTAGAGAATAAAAAATATTTGTGATATAATAATTTTCTAGTTAAAAAGAAACGGGTGTGTTAATTATGGAATTTTATTCAACCGGTGCAGGTGCATGGAGCAGTGTTTTTGCTGTACCTGCTGATGTTGTAGATAAATATATCAAGTTAGCTGGTGCTGCACAGCTTAAGGTGCTTTTGTGGCTGCTGAGAAATTCTTGCAGGCGAGATAAAATAACTGCTAACGATATAGCTGCTGCACTTAATATGAACCCTATTGATGTTAAAGACTGTATGGAATTCTGGGTTAATGTAGGATTATTTGATGTTCATAACGAAGCTAACTATAATAATAGTGACGACACTGACAGCGAAATGATAAGCGAGCCAGACAGCATTGAAAACGAACAACCACCTGTACAGTACGCACAGGCACCAAGCAGTGCTGTTACTGAAAAGGTAGCTGAAATAAAAAACAATATGGAAAGCTATGCTCCACCTAGCAGAACTATTGCAAGAGTAGAAAAGCCAGACCCTATTACAGTAGCTCAGCGAATTTCTGTTGATGATGGTTATGCTATACTTTTACAGGAAACTGAAGCCATACTCGGCAGACCTCTTACTCATAACGATTCCTCTACCCTGCTTATGCTGCACGACAGTGACGGATTGCCTTACGAGGTAATTACAATGATTCTGTACTTTGCAAAATCAGAGAGCAAAACCAAGATGAAGTACATCGAAACTCTTGGCAGAGATTGGGGCGATGCAGGAATTGACACCATTGAAAAGGCTGAAGAAAAGATTGCTGAAATTATGATGAGCAAGGAAGCATGGTTTATTGTAAGCAATGCCTTTGGTCTTAAAAATGCTGGTACGCCAACTAAAAAGCAGCTCGACTTTGCTGACCTTTGGGTTAACAAATGGGGCTACGAGGAAGATATGCTGAGACTGGCCTATGAAACCTGTGTAAACAGCAAGGGTGAATTCAACATGAGCTACATAAACGGTATTATCAAAAAATGGCACGGCGATGGAATTATGACCGAGCATGACCTTGCAAAGGTAAGAATGAATAATAAAGAAAATTCAAAATCAAACAGCAACACAGCTGCCAAGCCTAAAGCCGACAGTAACACCGGCAATACATCATATGATATAAACGCATTTAAAGACTTTGATATATTTGAATAATGCAAAGGAGGCTTTACAATGGGATATGATAGAAAAGTTTATGATGAAGCCAACAGCATAATAAGAGAAAGACGAAACAATGCACTGAAAAATGCTGACCTTGCAAAGCAAAGATTCTTCAGGTCTTACCCAGAAGCTGAGCAACTTGAAAAAGAGCTTTCTTCTACACTTACTAAAATAACAAAGATTATGATAAAGGGTGGCATGGATTTAAAGGAGGCTCTTGAAAGGTTAAGAGAAGAAAACCTTTCTACACAGGCAAAGCTAAGAGAAATTTATAAGCGAGCTGGCATAGACGAAAAAGACCTTGAACCTAAACATCATTGTAGCCTATGCGAAGATGTGGGAAACATTGACGGCAGAATGTGCATTTGCTACAAACAGCTTGTAAAAGAAATCGCGTGCAATAACCTTAACAAGCTTTCTCCTTTTAAGCTTTCTACCTTTGATACCTTTGAGCTGAAATACTACAGCGACGCACCACAAAGCGACGGCAATATCTCTGACAGGGAACGCATGGGTAAATATTTTGAGTATTGCAAAAGCTATGCCGAAGGCTTTACTGAAGAAGCAAGAAATATTTTTATGCGTGGCAACACTGGTCTGGGTAAAACTCACCTTTCGCTTGCTATTGGCAGAGCAGTAATTGAAAAGGGCTTTGGTGTTATTTACTGCTCAACACCAGAGATACTTGCAAAGCTTGAAAAGGAGCATTTTGGCAAAACAAAAACTGACGAGGACTCTGAAGAAACACTAAAAGAGTGTGACCTTTTAATACTTGACGATTTAGGCTCGGAATTTCATACTTCCTTTACTAAAAACAAGATTTACAATATAATCAACTTCAGATTGATTCATCAGAAGCCAACTATAATAAGCACAAATTTAGATTACGAGGAGCTTGAGAATGCTTATTCTAAAAGACTTATTTCCCGACTTCTGGGAGAGTATGTAATTATGAGCTTTGTAGGCACTGACATAAGACAAGCAAAAAGACTTGAAAAATACAAATAATCACAAAAAGCCGTGAGCTAATCCTGCAATTGATTAGCTCACGGCTTTTATTAACTGAATATTGCCATTAACAATGTACCTGCAAGCATTAAGCATAAACCAAGCACAGCTTTTCTAGACATTTTTTCTTTAAACACAAAGTAAGAGAAAATAACTGCTACCAATATACTCATTTTATCTATAGGTACTACTACGCTCACTATACCGTTCTGAATAGCGTAGTAATAGCAAAGCCATGACGCACCTGTAGCAATACCAGAAAGAGAAATAAACACCAGTTCTTTTTTATCTAACGCTTTAAGCTGTTTTTGCTTCCCCTGTATAAACACAATAACCCACGCCATTACAAGCACAACTACTGTACGGATTGCAGTGCCTAAATTAGACTCTACACCCGTAACACCAACCTTTGCAAGAATAGATGTAAGTGATGCAAATACAGCAGATAAGACTGCATATATAAACCATGATTTCTTTTCTTCTTTTTCCTCTGTTTTCTTTTTCTCTATCATCAGGAAAATCCCCACAGCCAGCAGCAATGTACCTGCAAGCTTTACTGCCAGATTTTTGGTTTCACCAAAAAAGATAATAGCCAGCAAAACTGTAAGTATAGTGCTTGCTTTATCTATTGGTACTACTTTATTCACATCGCCGATAGATAATGCTTTAAAATAGCATATCCACGACGCACCCGTTGCAAGTCCTGATAATATAAGAAAGACAAAAGAAGTAGCACCTATCTGATTTATAGTATCAAATGAACCTACAATAAACACCATAACACACGAAAAGAGAAGTACAACTGCTGTTCTGAGTGCTGTTGCTACATCAGAATCTGTTTTTCTTATACCACATTTTGCTAAAATCGCTGTTAAGCCTGCAAAAATTGCAGATAACACAGCCATAATAAGCCAATCCAAAACAATCTCTCCTTACTTTGTTATTTTCTGACAATTATAGCACTTATTTTTATTTATGTAAATTGTTGTTTATGGGACTAACAAAAACTGCGATAGAGAAAACGCAAAGTTTCGGTCCACCCTTTTTAAAGGGTGGTGGGTGATGTAACCAATTCCGTAGGAATTGATTGCCTGGGGTAACACCCCTCGTGAGTTTACGCAATCAATTTACTGCGTAAATTGGTTACATGAGGCAACGCCCTTAACTTATCATAATTATTAAAAATGCCTTTTCAAGGCATTTTTA
>JAXJDU010000090.1:0-21201 GCA_036301785.1 Acutalibacteraceae bacterium
GCTACAACACTTAACGCTACAGGTGGTACTTACACATTCACTTACGATGCTTCTACAAATAAGCTGACAGTTGCTCATGCAGCTGTTGCAAAGAATGTAAAGCTATTTGGTGACCTGAACATTGAGCTAGCTAAGACAGCTACTGCTAATGTTTACTCAGCTACAAAAGAACTACAGGCTGGCAAGTACACATTCAAGGTTAACGAGTTCGGTACAGAGCTAGGCTGTGGCTACACATTCACAAACCAGGCTATTATCGCTTATAACTCAGCATACAAAGCTGCTACAACACTTAACGCTACAGGTGGTACTTACACATTCTCTTACAACGCTTCTACAGATAAGCTGACAGTTACATATAAGGCTCCTGGCGTTAGAATCTTTGGTGATCTTAACCTAGACCTTGCTAAGACAGCTACTGCTAATGTTTACTCAGCTACTGTTGAGCTACAGGCTGGTAAGTACACATTCAAGATTAACGATCTTGGTACAGAGATGGGCTTTGGCCAGACATTCACAAACACAGCTTCTAACCTGAAGTATTCATCTTCATACAAGTCTTCTACAACACTTAATGCTACAGGTGGTACTTACACATTCACTTATAATGCATCTACAGATACACTGACAGTTACATATAAGGCTCCTGGCGTTAAAATCTTTGGTGATCTGAACTTTGACTTAGCTAAGACAGCTACTGCTAATGTTTACTCAGCTAAGGTAACTCTTCAGGCTGGTAAGTACACATTCAAGGTTAACGAGCTTGGCACAGAGCTAGGCTGTGGCTACACATTCACAGACAACGCTACTATCTCTTATAACTCAGCGTATAAGGCTGCTACAACACTTAACGCTACAGGTGGTAGTTACACATTCAATTATAATGTTTCTACTGATAAGCTAACAGTTATCAAGAACGCATAATCTGCCATTAAATAACCTAATAAGCTATATATAAGCAATAAAACGAAAGCTCCCCTCGATTTGAGGGGAGCTTTTGTTTTGCAAATTTTCAGTTATCAGTATTAAACATCTCTGGGTGCATACGGCTGTAGTGGAATATATACTGCTGTGCAATACCTGCATTTTCTCCAAAGCTTTCATAGGTTATATCAGAAAACAACACCTGCATTGCTCTTTTCATCCATACATCAAGTGGAAAGCAATCTGTTTTTCCCATGCCATACAACATAGTGCAATCTGCCACCTTAGGACCTACACCTTTTATCTTCATCAATTCAGCCCTTGCCTGTGCTGTTGGCGTAGTCTTTACAATATCTAAATCAATTTCATTGCTTGCAACCTTCTGTGCAGCGTCAAGTATGTATTTAGCTCTGAAGCCACTTCTCAGCACAGCTAAATCCTCTACTGTATGCCTGCTTATTTCTTCAGCTGAAGGAAATCCATAAACGCCGTTTTTAAGCTCTCTACCAAACGATTCGCAAAGCCTGGTAATTATACCCTTTATCCTTGGTATGTTGTTATTCTGCGATATAATAAAAGAACACAACGCTTCCCATGGCTCTTGCTTTAAAATCCTTATTCCTGGTGCATACTCACCTGCCTCTTTCAGCACAGGGTGCATCTGCGAAAGCTCCTGGCGTATCCTGTTGTAATCTCTTCCCAAATCAAAATAATCAAACCATATATTCTCAAAATCTTCCATAGTGCAATCATAAAACAGCACTGTGTCTTCCTGCTGGCTTACAGTAAGTGCTTTCTCGAATGCTACACCAACAAAGGTATCAGGCTCTGTTTCTTCCCACCTGAAGCATTGCCCACAATCAAGCGTCTGCTTAAGATTAAATGATGTAACACCTGTAACAGATATATTCCCGTTGTTGTATTTTATTTCCATAACAAATCTTCCTTTAAATTTAACAATAAATTCTTCAAAAATAATATACCACATTTGCTTATTTTGTGCTACAATAATAATATATTTAAGTAACTTATCAGGAGCGTTTTATAATGAGAGAAAATATATGCACTATTCCTATTAACGATGTATTTAAACCAAAGTGTGGTTGCCCTATGTGTCGTATGGAGGCTATGCTTGAAAAAAACTATGTAGAATATATTACCGGTGCTGCAATGATGGAGCCTGATATTCGCACAGACACAAACAACATGGGCTTTTGCTACACACATTTTAATATGATGGTACACCACGGCAAGCGTTTACCAAACGCTCTTATTCTTGATACTCACCTGAATAAGCTTATGACCGAGCTTATCCCTGATGAGGTAAAGGGTAAGCCAGACAAAAAGAAGCTTGCAAAGCTGGAAGAAATACAGCACAGCTGTTATGTTTGCAATAAAATGGAGTGGGGTATGCACCACCTTATGCAAACTATATTCAAAACATGGGAGAAGGAAGAAGAATTCAGAAAGCTATATGCCGAGCAACCTTATATCTGCATGAAGCACTACACAATGCTTATGAAGGCTGCTTTAAACAGGGGCATAAGCTCAAAGTCGCTACCTGATTTTTACAAGGTTACTTCACAGCTTACAGGTGGATATTTAAAAAGCCTTAAAGCAGATGTTGCACACTTCTGTACTATGTTTGACTACCGTGCAAACGGACAAGACTGGGGTACATCAAAGGACTCTATTGAACGCTCTGTAGAGTTCTTAACCTCTAAAAAAGTAAGCGAGCAGTCACCGTTTGAAGCTGAATGATTTTATCTGTGGAGAAATATACTTATGCTTAAACGAATTCAATATATTGACGACAGAATTATAGACTGGGTAGGCAGACTACATAACCCTCTGCTTAACCGAATTATGATTTTTTTCTCTATGCTTGGCACAAAAGGCTTTGTATGGATAATAATAAGCATACCGTTCTTTATTAATACCAACACAACCTATATAGGCGTAAATATGCTGATAGCAGTAAGCCTTACAGTTATATTAGGCGAGGGTATAATCAAGCACCTTGTAGGTCGTATGCGACCTTGCCACAAGCTGGAGAACGAAGACCTTATAGTAAGACGACCTAGCTTCTATTCTTTTCCGTCAGGTCATACAGCGTCATCATTCGGTATAGCAACGCTGTCAATAATACGATGTACTACACCGGTATGGGTAGGTATTCTTATTATCGCTATATTAATATCCTTTTCAAGAATATACCTGCGAGTACATTATCTTACAGATGTTATCTGTGGTGTTGTTTTAGGTGTACTTTGTGGCATAAGCTCTGTATTTATTATGGACTACCTTATTTTAAGCCTTACCACAGGCTGATTAAATTATACTGCTAGCTATTAAAAACAGCTGAATTTCAAAGTGAAATTCAGCTGTTTTTTACTTATTAACCTTTATTCAGTTTATCTGCTAAAGCTATTATAACTTACCAAAGCAATAAATTTATTAATTTGACTGCTCTACCAGCTCTCCGTCAATCGTCCACTGCTTATAGCTGCCATCTTCATAAGATATTCTGATATAATCCTCACTTAAATCTAAATCCATATCTACCCACTTATCTTCATTTGATATATATTCATAAACATAGTCAGGAATTTCTTTATTCAAATCTTTCTTACTCCAGATTATATCTCCTGCAAAGGAAAGGGACTCTAGTTCTTCTATATATTCGTCTTGGATTTTAAACGCCCATATTACCTCCTCAGAATCAACCATGTCTGAAATTATTGGTTTTTTAAACTCTAAACTGAGTACACCGTTTTTAATCTCTCCTAATCCAAACAAACTTTTTTCATATGAACTTGCGTTAAATAATACAAAAAATTCATATCCATATTCGCTTTCATAACCATACACTTTATAAATTTCAATTTCTTCTTCGGGTATTTCTGCAATCGGAATTTCTGTTAAACCAAGGATAATTGAAACAACTAAAACACATGATAAAATTACTGATGTTATCAATATACTGATACGCTTAATCTTCTGCTTGCTCATCATTGTTTTAAACTTGTTTTTAGTGTTGCTTTCAGAGTATTCAACCGGCAACTCAACCAAAAGCTCGTCATACTCCTGCTTGCACGATGTACAACTATCCATATGCTCCTCAACTGCAAGCTTTGTTGTATCGCTGACCACCCCGTCGTGATATAATGGCAATAAATCACGCACGATATCGCAATCAATTTCTATTTTTTTATTATTCATAGTAACCACCCTTTCTGAGCTTGTCTAAAATTAATTTTCTTGCTCTGTGATATGTAACTCTTGCCCAGCTGTCTGTTTTTCCAAAGAGCTTTGCAATATCTACAAACGACAGCTGACCAAACACCCTCAAAGAAAAGACCTCCTTATATGGCTCTTCAAGAGAGTGCAGTATAGTATGCACATACATTGTCATATCCCTATCAACCAGTAAATCCTCAAGTGACTGTGTATTAGATGACTCTAAGAAATTTTCGCTTTCAGGTATAACCTCATGCTTATACTTTTTACATTTATTAAGCCACAGATTTTTAGCAATAGCACAAAGCCATGTATACAGACTGCTTTCACCAGCATACTTGTCAGAAGCCTTTAAAGCCTTTAAAAATGCTTCCTGTGTTATATCCTGTGCCTCGCTTTCATTACGACACAGCGACAATACATAATGAAACACAGCCGAATATTCTGCACAAAGCACTTCTTCTGTAATTCCATTATTATTTTCTTTAATCACAACCTCACCTACCTTTTAATTATCTTACACTTATTAGACAACCCAAATTTAAAATCGTTACAAATTTTTTAAATTTTAGTATAATAATACTCCACACTTATTTCAAATCAAACAGCTGAATTTCAAAGTGAAATTCAGCTGTTTTTTTATTTCATTATTCTGTTTCTTCTGTTTTTTCTGCTTCGTCTAGTGTTTCTTTTTGTACAACCTCTTGCTCAAACTCTTCTAAAATAGCTTGTGTACTTTTCTTTACTCGAGCTTTTCTGTTTTTCTTTCTCTTTGAAACACTTCTGTTTCTGATTATCAACACTACTAAAATACAAAATACTATTGCAGCACAGACTGAAAGCAGTATAAAGATATTAAGTACACCCTTGTCATGCATATTCATAAACAGCTTAGTAACTGCACCTTCGTTGTTGTGGTCAGTTATAACCGTAGTAGACATTTCTGTAACAGCCTCTGTAATTTCAGATGGTCTTACTGTACCCTGATAAAGCAAGCCATCACCCTTATTAAAGACATTCTGTGATATATCCATAGACCCGTCTTCTCTTATTCTAGGAACATCAACAGGCAATGTACCATAAGGATTTTTATAGCCAAATGCTACCTCAACAGCTGCAATAATATTAGGTCCATAGGTGTATGTAGCAGGCAAAGCACCGTTTGTGTCCTCTGCATTCATACCCTTACAGCCATATGCTACAAGCAATGCATCTGCGTTTGTATAGTTTGCTGTGTCGTAAGGCTTACCCACGCTTACAACAGCACATTTAATTCCGTTTTGCTTAGCGTAATCGCTTACAGACTTTGTAACGGTAGTACACAGGCTATCTGGTGAAATATCGCTGTTGCTCAGCATTTCAGAAAGCACTATAGCATAATCTGCACTGCCTACAGCAGTAAGAATTTCTTCAAGACTGGTACCATTGTTATAATAATAGGTTTCGTACTCAACAGCTGGTATAGTATTTTTTGCAATCATTCTTGACATTGCAAAATCAAAGCAGGTTATTTCGTCACTATACGCAGATATAAGCACAACCTTTTGTCCTTGCTGTGGCTTAAATGGCAGAAGGTTATTTTCGTTTTTCAATACTGTAATTGCACCTGTTGCAATGTCGTCCTCGGCTTCGTGATTTTCAACACTGCCAACTGTTTTTAAAGCGTTTTCTACAGTTGGTGCTTTATAATCAAGAATACCACGCTTTTCCTTAAGCTGTAAAATTCTTTTTACAGACTCATTCACTCTGGCCTCTTCTATTCTTCCGTCTTTAACAGCTGATTTTATCATGCCTATAAGGTCGCTTAGCTCTCTGGCACTGCTGTCGTCTGCAATGCTTACAGGCATAAGCAGCATATCAACACCTGCGTTTATTGCAAGAATACTTGCCTGTGCTGTGCTGAAATTATCAGCAATTGCACCCATATTCATAGCGTCTGTAGTTACAACACCATTGTAACCAAGCTTTGCTCTTAGAATATCGTTGATTATTGTTTTTGACAGAGTAGCAGGCAATGCAACCTCTTTACCAGTGATTTCTGACACAGCAGTCTGCTTTTCTATCTGTGGGAATTGAATATGTGCTGTCATAATCATATCCACACCGTTTTCTATTGCAGCTTTAAAAGGTACAAGCTCACAGGCTTCTATCTCCTGTAATGATTTATCAACAGCTGGCAAGCCTGTGTGTGAATCGGTGTAGGTATCACCATGGCCTGGGAAGTGCTTAGCAGCAGCAACTACATTCTTCTCCTGAATACCGTTTATTGTCTGCACACCTAGCCTTGCAACCAGATTTGCGTCTGATGAATACGACCTTAAGCCGATTATAGGGTTTTGTGGGTTTGTATTAACATCTAAAGATGGTGCAAAGTCTACATTTATGCCAAGGGCTGAAAGCTCGCTGCCCAGAATATTACCTGCTGTTTTTGCGTACTGTGCATTGTTTGTTGCACCAATCGCCATATTTCCAGGCAGAGATGTACCATACTTTAACCTTACAACCTCTCCACCCTCCTGGTCGGTAGAAATAAACAGTGGCACTTTATTTTTAGAGCTTAACGCTGCATTCTGAAAAGCAGATGTTAATGCTACAATCTGCTCGGTGGTTTCAAGATTTTCTTCAAAGAGGATTACTCCACCAACTGAGTTTTTAGAGATTATCTCAGCTACACCGTCCTCCATAATTGTAAAGCCTTCGCCATTCCAGTTTTCTACCGAAACGGTTATCATCTGGCCTATTTTTTCTTCTAATGTCATCTTAGACATAATGCTGTCAACATTTGTAGCCATAGCCACAGGCATACTTGCACCTATACACAATACCGACATAGCTACGCCTGCTACAGCCTTAAAGAATTTTATACCCTTTTTCATTCTTATTATCCTTTCTTTTTAACTTTATCCACATTATAACATAAAAAATATTCAGTTAAAGCATTTTAATTAAATATTCAAAAAGAATTCATTATAATGAGCACAAGCCGTCACATTCCTTAAATATTTTTTCAACCACCTCTAAAGCAAGATCAGTCTGCTCTTTCATTAAAAATCCGAATGTTGGAAAAGCAAAAATTATTATTAGTATAGGTAGTAAGCTTTCTAATATTTTATTTTCTGTTATATATGTATAGCATAAATTAATTATTGCAAAAATAATCAAAGGAATAAATATGACATATAAAATCACTGGCGTTTTAACCTGTATATCTATATATGTTTTTCCGTTTTTTTCTGTTAGCTTACCTACAAGGTTTATTCTTATCGGTTCTTTTCCACTACCTACAGGTGAAAAATACTGATTAAAGCAAACCTCAAATGAATCTGTACCAACACTTCCCTCTAAATCGTAAGAGTCACCCTCGGTACGCTTCATATACGGTGGCTTAACTGATGCTTTTAATCTTTGCAATATAATCTTTTTAGGGCAGTTTACTTCATATTCTAATTTCTTTGATAAAAACATAAATCAGCAACTCCTTATGATATGTAAAGCTTTATTTTATCCTTTTGTAGCCAAACTCCTCAAAAATACTCTCTAATCTTTCTCTTGTATCTCTTGTGGTCAGATTCACAAAAAATCCTAAAACAATATAAATGACCACCAATGCACAAGCAGTATATACTATAGATTCTATCAGATTACTGTCTGGCGTAAAGGATTCAACTATAACTGACATAAAAAACCAAAACACAACAAAGAAAATCATTGTAATTATGCTACGCTTTGAAAACTTAGTTTTTATATCAACTGTGGTTTTGCTGTTGTTTTCTTTCATGCCACCATAGAAAATACACTCAGTATATATACTTTTTCTGACTGACGGCGTATACGGTGGGTTAAGCGTAAGCTCAAACGAATCAGAGGACACAACGCCATTAAAGTCATAAATATCACCGTCAGCACCCTTAACACCCACAGGCTTTATTTTTTCCTGAATTTTGTCAGCTATCACATTTGAGCTTGTATTTACCTCATATTTAAAATGCTTTGGTAAAAAGAACATACACTCATTCTCCTTTGTTTTTATGTTTTAATTAATATTTTAATTATACACTAAATTTCTACAAATATCAAAACAGGCTTTTGATATCCGATTTCAGATATCAAAAGCCTTGTTGATTAACAATATATTATCGCAATCATTTATCAATAATAATCGTCATTCATTGCCGATTTTATATCGCTCCAGCTCCAGCCCAAGCGTTGTAGTGCTGCAACTGCACGCTTTTTTGTTTTTTCGTTTTCTGCATAGTCAGAATATTTTTTATCGAGAATTGCTCTTATCTCTTCATAAGGGTCATATTCAAGCTCGTCCTTTATAACGGCTATAAGCTCGGCTGAAATCCCCTTTTCTTTAAGCTTATATTCTATTGCTCGTGGTGACATATGCTTTTTACGCAAAAGCTCGTTTGCGTATTTTCTCGCAAAGCTTTCGTCATCAACTAAACCAAGCTCCTCCATTTTCTGTGCAGCACTTTCGGCTGCCTCTGGCGAGCAGGTACGCTTGATTTTGTCGGTAAGCTCCTTTTTGGAGTGGTCACGATATGTCACAAGATATAAAGCTCTCTCTTTTGCTCTGTTTGTGTCGGATTCCTCTATAAGCTCACGCAGCTCTTCGTCTGTAATTTCCACACCAGCCTTTATACGGTGCTTCATAAGCGTCATTGTGTCCAGATTCATGGCATATTCGCCATCTATATACAATGCACTCATCGACTTTCTGCGTGGCTCTACTGCTGTTACAAGCATTTATTAATCCTCTACCATTATATCAATATCAGATGTATCTACAGCAGGCTGAATTTCGCTTACTGTGTCCTCTATAACCTTTTCGTTCTTTTCTGGTGACTTCTTCTTCAGAGTTGCTTCTCTTTCTTCAGCAATAGCCTGCAGCACCTTCTGCTCTACTTCATCTGCAAGAGCTGTGTTTTCTTCAAGCAATGCCTTTATGTTATCTCTACCCTGACCAAGTCTTTCTTCTCCATAAGAGAACCATGCACCACTCTTGTGAATGATATCTCTTTCAACAGCAAGGTCTAAAAGCTCACCTGTTCTTGAAATACCCTTGCCATACATAATATCAAATATAGCCTCTTTAAATGGTGGAGCAATCTTGTTCTTTACAACCTTTGCCTTTGTTCTTGAACCGATAGGCTCTGAACCGTTTTTGATTACCTCTGCCTTACGCACCTCAATACGAACAGATGAGTAATACTTTAACGCTCTACCACCAGGAGTAACCTCTGGGTTACCGTAAACTACACCAACCTTTTCTCTTAGCTGGTTGATGAAAATAGCAACACAGTTAGATTTTGAAATAGCACCTGCAAGCTTTCTTAAAGCCTGTGACATAAGTCTTGCCTGTAAGCCAACATGAGAATCACCCATATCACCGTCGATTTCTGCCTTTGGTACAAGTGCTGCTACTGAGTCTACTACAATTACATCAATAGCACCTGAACGAATAAGTGCCTCTGCAATTTCAAGTGCCTGTTCACCTGTGTCTGGCTGTGAAACAAGCAATGAGTCAACATCTACACCCAAAGCCTCGGCATATACTGGGTCAAGTGCGTGCTCAACATCGATAAATGCTACATTGCCACCCTTTTTCTGGCCCTGTGCTATACAGTGAAGTGAAAGTGTTGTTTTACCTGATGATTCTGGTCCATAAATTTCGATAATTCTGCCACGAGGTAAACCACCAATACCAAGTGCAATATCAAGAGTAAGCGAGCCTGTTGGAACAAAGCCTATATTCATAGCCTGATTCTGACCCAGACGCATTATAGCACCCTTACCAAATTGCTTTTCTATCTGTCCTATAGCAGTCTGCAAAGCCTTTGCTTTATCATCTGCTGTCTGATTTGATTTTATTTTTAAATCCTTTGCTTTTGAATCCTTAGCCATAATTAACCTCCACTCGAAAATTTGTTTTTTGTTTATCTACATTATACCTTATTGCACACAGAATTGCAATAAAAAGTTGCTTACAACGCACCAACTGTACCATTTATTGTACAGTTGTTTTTATTCCGGATATACCTCTTTTTATGTTTTGAATATCATAGGCACACTGTATATCAGTAAAGCCTTTTTCCAGCATCAGCCTTTCAACAGTGTCATACTGACCTTCTCCCAGCTCAAAAACAAGTATACCATTATTATTCAGCCTTTCAGCCCAATGCTCGATTATAGCCCTATAAAAATCATAGCCATCTGCACCACCGTCAAGTGCTAAAACAGGCTCGTGCTGTACCTCTGTTTGCAATGTTTTTATCTCGTCACTTATTATATATGGTGGATTAGAAATAATTACATCAAAGCTCTCTGTAAAATCAGCATGGCTTTTAAAAACATCACCATACACTGCCCTTACATTTTCACAGCTATTATGACTGATATTTTTTTGCAGATAGTGCATCGCTTTATCAGAAAGCTCTAACGCTGTAACCTCGCTTTTAGCAAACTCCTTAGCTAATGCTACGCTTATAGCACCACTGCCAGCACACAAATCAAGAATTTTAACCTTTGTGTTTTCTGTATGTATAACCCTTATATTATCAATACACAGCTGTACTACCACAGAGGTATCCTCTCGTGGTATAAGTACACCCTCACCTACAAAAAATTCACAGTCCATAAAATCCCACTTACCTATCAGATACTGCAACGGAAAGCCTGTTGCTCTTTTTTCTGCAAGCTCAATAAGCTTTTCGCTTTTATCCTGTGGAGCTTCCTTATCTCCGTGCATAATAAGGTCGTGTCTATTCATATTAAATTGATTTTCAAAAAGGCACATAGAGTCAAAGGCAGGAGAGTCAATTCCTGCCTTTGTTAATATATCTATTATATGCCTGTATAACTGGTTATATAGCATAATTTTATATTCCTTTTATGTATTAATCGTTATCCGTTGAGCTGATGATATCCTCACCATTTTCTGGAATAACAGCCTTCATAGCCTTTATTGCAACCTCTATCATATCATCTGTAGGCTCTTTTGTTGTGATTCTCTGTGCCCACAAGCCCGGTGCTGCAATAATACGGGTAAGCTTATTGTCGTGTCTGCCACACAGCTTGATAAGCTCATATCCAATACCACATGACACAGGCAGTAAAAGCAGCTTTACCACTGTACGAAGCCAAGGTGTGCTTATTGGAATAAACAAGCCTATTACAATACCAACAAGAAGCATAATAACCAGAAAGCTTGTGCCACAACGAGGATGAAAGCGTGTGTGCTTTTTAACATTTTCTACTGTAAGCTCCTCGTCACTTTCGTAGCAGTAGATTGTTTTATGCTCGGCACCATGATACTGGAATACTCGCTTCATATCAGAAAGTCTTGTGCAAGCAATTATGTAAAGTAAGAACAAGCCTATTCTTATAACACCCTCAAACAGTGACCTGAAAAATCTGTCACCAATCCAAGACATACCTTCAGCACCACCTAAAGCCTCTGAAACAACATTATAAAGCTTTGTAGGTGCCCAATAGAACAATACAATGGCTATTAATACGCCTATTATCATTGATATTGTCATAAACACATTCAAAAACTTTTCGCCCATATGGTCATCAAGCCACTTTTCAAATTTAGAAGGCTCCTCTTGCTCGTCTTCTGGAATGCTTTCGATAGCTTTGTCAGCAGAAATCATCAATGCCTTGTAGCTTAGTCGCATTGAATCTATCATGCCTACAACACCACGAACAAGTGGTAATCTGAAAAACTTACCCTTTGAGCCTAGTCCACTGAACTCTATTTCCTCTGTATAAATATCATCTTCGCCTGTGCGTACAGCCACCATTGTTTTTTTAGGGCCACGCATCATAATACCCTCTATCAAGGCTGAGCCACCTATTGAGGTAATCTTTTTAATATGCTCTTTTCTTGATTCTCCCATTACTTATCTCCTTTTTCGTTATCAGCTGTTTTTTCTATAGGGAACTTCAGAGTAACTGTTGTTCCTATATTCTCTGTACTATCTATATCAAGACTGCCATTATGCAATGCCATAATTTCATCTACAACTGCAAGACCTATACCCGAACCTCTTTGTGTCTGGTTAGCCTTGTAAAACTTCTGTTTGATTCTAGGTAAATGCTCTGCTGGAATACCACAGCCGTTGTCGCTTATAGTTACCACTATATAATCATCTGAGCTTGTAACCTCTATGCCGATTACACCACTTTCTGGTGTATATTTAAGAGCATTATCGATTACATTTATAAATACCTGTCTTAATCTGTTTTTATCACCCTGCACAGGTGCCATAAAATCCGGTTCATCATAAATAAGGTGCTTACCCTCGTTAAGAGCTCTTTCTCTGAGCATATAAATAGCCTCGTCAAGCTCTGCCAAAAGGTCTATTCGCTCCATATTTATAACCATTCTGCCACTTTGTATTCTTGAGAAGTCCAGAAGCTCTTCAACAATACCTGTTAAACGCTCAGACTCCTTTACAATTACGCTCATACCCTTATCCATTGTTCTGAAATCAGGTGTATCACCCATTCGCATAGTTTCTGCCCATCCCTTAATAGCTGTAAGAGGGGTTCTCAGCTCGTGCGATACAGATGAAATAAAATCATTCTTTAATTTTTCAGAGGCTGCAAGCTCCTGTGCCATGTAGTTAATGGAATCACAAAGCTCACCGATTTCGTCATCGTTTAGCTTTTCAAGTCTTGCTTCAAAATCACCCTGAGCAATTTTCTTAGAAACCTCGTTGATTTTTCCTATAGGATTTACAATTGACCTTACAAAGTAAGCACCAGAAAGCATAACGAAAAACAAAATAAACATTCCGACTACAATCATAAGCATAATCATAACAAATATATGCCTGTTTGCTGGCTCTAGCGATACACAATATCTTACAGCACCCAGTCTTTCTCCTGTTGCGTCAGTAATTATTCGTGTAACAGCCATTACTTTTTCATCGTTTTGCTTACCAATCCAGAATCCATAGCCGTCAGTATCATTTAACGCTACATTATAATCCTCCATTTTAAGCTCTCTGTCAGGAGGAAAGCCAGTAGATGTAATAGTTATATTTCCCTGTGGATTTATAACCATCAGCTCCATGCTGTCTTTATCTGCGAAATTTTCAACATAGGTACGGGAGCTTTTGTCAAACTCTGTATAGCTGGTTGATTTATAATTTCCAAACACATTCGAAAGCTCGTCAACTCTTCCGTTAAGGGTCTGATGTATTCCGTTATAGTAGTAGTTTTTCAGCATAAGGGACAAAATAAGTATAAGCGTTACCACTACAATAAATATAACACCAAATGTATTTACAAGCCATCTGCCTGTTATACCTTTCTTCATATTTTATCCCTCCGTAATTTTTATAAAATAAACTTATTAATTTAAGCTTCCCACTTATAGCCTAAGCCCCATACAGTAACTATATACTTTGGTGCAGAAGGCTGGTCTTCTATCTTCATTCTTAGTCGTCTGATATTTACATCTACAATCTTATCCTCTCCAACATAAGAATCACCCCATACATGGGTTAAAATATCCATTCTGTCAAGTGCAACACCTGGGTTAGAGAAGAAATATTCCATTATCTGAAATTCAACCTGTGTAAGGTCTATCATTTTACCGTTTTTCAGAAGAGCACGGTTGCGTAGGTTAAGTACAAACTCACCAGACTTCAGCTCCTCTTTAAAATTACTTTCTTTGCTTTGCTGAGCAAGCACAACTCTTCTGTGTAAAGCGTCTACTCTTGCAGAAAGCTCTGACGGAGAAAATGGCTTTGTTACATAGTCATCTGCACCAAGCATCAGGCCTGTTACCTTGTCCATCTCCTGAGTTCTTGCTGTAAGCATAATTATACCAATGCCACCGTTACGGCGTCTTAGCTCCTTACAAACCTGAAAGCCGTCCATACCAGGCATCATTACATCAAGAATGGCAACATCGATATCTCCACCATTTTCGTCATATTTCTGCAATGCCATTTCACCACAATTAGCTTCAATAACATCATATCCTGCTCTTACCAGATTAATAACAACAAAATCTCTTATAGCGTCCTCATCTTCACAAACCAGTATTTTCTTCACTTTGCATTACCTCCAGTTTTATATCAAATAAAAATTATTCTGTACCTGTTCTGTTGACAGATTAACATTGCTGTTTACAGCCTTACCAAGCTTACATACATATACCAGTCCCGAATACTCTTTAATCACAGTATAACCCTCTGAAAGCTTTGCAGCACTTTCGTTTTTCCAGCTTTTTTCTGTATAAACCTTTATTTCAAGAATTGGTTCTTCGCTTATTTTTGCAACTGGCTCTGCAATCTCTGTAGCTGGCTCGGTTTCTTCTATAGGCTCGGTTGAAATCTCTGGCACAGTTATCTTTTCGGTAGATTTTTCTGTAGCTGGCTCTGTAGAAATTTCTTTATTATCAACAGTTTCTAAAATCTCATAGAACGATGTTGTTCTTGTTGTGTTGTCGTTAGAGGCTACTATATTATCCTTCCAGCTTTCAGGCAACACAAAATAAAATCCGTCAGAGTAGCTTGCCACTGTCTGCTGCTGTTCATAAATAGTAGCGTCCTTACTGTTTATTTTATACCATCTGTTTATAGGGTAAGACACCACATCAGCTGTATTTACAAGTGGAATATACGGTGACGGTACCTCTATTATACCGTCGCTGTCCACATCCTTGCATAGTGTTGAGCTTTTTCTTATTGTAAGGTTGGTTATATCGCCATCACTCTCGGTATAATCCAGAGGATTCACCAGAATCTGTCTTTCTGTAGAATAATATATTACCTCTGTAATAAGCTCGTTTTCATTAGCCGTAGTACCGTCCATAAACAAACCCTTAACACCACTGCTTAAATTACCCTGTAAAATCTGCGAATAGCTTATAATCTTTGGATTTGTTTTTATTTCTGACACCTTTGAGAAAATTCCCTCAATACAGCTACTGTATAATCTTGCCGTTGTTTTATTTTCTCCTGTTTTTTCATCTACGGCTGTTGTAAGCACAACAAGGTCCTGTACACCATCATTTGTAATATCCATAACGGATAAATCTATATATCGGGTATCTGTATTTACTAAAATATCCTTGATAGTGCTGTTGTCGTTGTACTCATACATAACAATCTGATTACCACCTGTTAAGTATGATGACCAGCCTACTATTACCTCTTTTTGTCCGTCATCGTCTACATCTTCAAAATATAATCTGTCTACATCAGAGTTAGAATTCAGGAAAGCTCCCAACGACTCCCACTTACCTGCTTTTTCCTTCATAAACATAATATTTATGTTTGTTGAATCCTTAGTAGTTTTATACATAGCTACAGCTTCTTCTTTAGAATCACCGTCAATATCCTGCATAATGATACCTGAACGATAATCTCCTGATTGAGGATAGCAAAGCTTGTAATCGTTGTTGGTGGTTTTTTCGAGAAGCTCCTGTATAGCTGCCTCTGTGCCTGTAGCCTTTGGTGGCTTTAACAGGTCGCTGTCAGATATTCCAGAAAAGGAACAGCCTGCAACTGAAGAAGCAAATATTGATAACGCCAATACCATAGCCATCTTATTTTTTTTATTCATTTTTCTCTGTTCCTTTCTGACTTTATTTAATATCTTTATTTATATACTGCAATACAATATTTTATAGGAATACCCTCATCAGAAAACATCTTTTCATGCTCGGTTTCTATATTGTATTCCACATCACTGTTGTGTAAATCTCTGGTTATATAGGTAACCTTAAAGCCACACTCTTTAAAATATTCAAGGCTTTCATCAAAAAGCTCGTCGTTATCGGTTTTAAATCTGATTTCACTGCCCTTTTTCAAAAAGGTTTTGTAGTGGTTAAGCTGTCTTATATGTGTGAGTCTTCTTTTTTTGTGCTTTTCTCTGCCCCAAGGATTACAGAAATTAATATAAATTCTCTCTATTACATCCTCTGGCGAAAGAATCTCCTCTATAAGCTCTATATTCTGTGCTGTAAGCAGAATATTGTCAACCGGCTTTTCGCCAAACAGCTTTACAATATTTCTTCTGCCCACTGCTAAAACTTCACTTTTTATGTCAACACCTATGTAATTAATATCTGGGTGATCGTATGCTATTTTACCTATAAATGAGCCCTTACCACAACCAAGCTCAAGATGAAGTGGTTGTTGCTTTTTGAAGCACTCTGCCCATTTACCTCTGTTTAATTTTGGATTATCTACAAAAAAATCACATGCAGCCAATTCTGGTCTTGCCCATGGCTTTCTTCTCATTCTCATACTTTACTTTTCTCCGTTTTTCAAATAATCAAGTAACTGTGCAGACCCTAATCTGCTTATTTTTTCCGGTATATCCGGCAATACTACAATCTTTTTATTTTCAAATTCAAGCAAATAGCCTTTGCTTTGCTCTGCCTTTAACAGCTTTGATGATACATTAAAGTCCTTTAATCCACACGATAAGACAGACATCAAGCCTGCCTTATCGTTGCGTTGGATATCTCCTACTACAAAAAGTGTGTTATATTCATTAAGACAAGCGTTTATGTTTTGTCCTAAATTTTCATCAGACACAGCTGCAACAATTTTATCTACAGTAACACCTGCAGATTCTGTACAGCCCCTAAGGGCTGTTTCGCAATATCCTGTTTTGTGAGCTGTGTAATATATTAACGCACTTTTCATAGCTTTACCTCTTTATTATTCTATTTCAACAGTTTCTACACCCTCTGTTGGCTGAGGAATTTCTTCAACCGGTGGCAGTGTTGGTGGCTCTGTTGGTGGGTTTGTTGGTGCTGGTGGATTTGTTGGTGGGTTTGTTGGTGGGTTTGTTGGTGCTGGTGGGTTTGTTGCTGGCTGATTTACTGTAACAACACACTCACAAGTTAATGTGTCAAGTGTTGCCTTGATTGTAGCTGTACCATAGCCCTTTATTGTAACAATACCCGACTGTGTAACAGAAGCAACATTAGTATTTGTACTTGACCAGCTTACTCTGTTTGATACATTCAATGGCTCAAATGTAGCCTTAAGCACATATCTTTCTCCGATTTGAGTTGTATTGTAAGCTGATGATGACAGTGTAAGTCTTGTTGCTGTAATACCGTTTACAATTACTGTAGTAACATAAGACAAACCGTTATCTGTTTCGGCTGTTACTGTACATTCACCAGGAGCAACTGCTGTTACCTTACCACCTGATGCAACTCTTACAACATTAACATTACTTGAAGTCCACTTTAATCCCTTTTCTGTTGTGTTTGCAGGTGTCCAGACTACCTTAAGAGTTTCTATATCACCTACATCCATAACAAGCTGGCTGTAATCCAGCATAATGCTTTCTGGATGTACTGGTACAAACTCTGTAATAGCCTCTGTTGCAACATCTGTTGACATCTCGCTTGGATTTTCTACAACAGGCTCTCCGTCGTGCAGAGTAAACATTCTTTCTTTACCCTTCAGGTTACCCTTACCGTCATACCAATCAACCTTGTTCTTCTTATACTCTGTTTTAAATGTAGTTACCCTTGGCTTTGCTGATTTATCGTAATTATAGTAAACATCAGGCCATAGTGGGTTAGGGTTAGCTCTTGCCTTTGATACATCTACTATTTCGCTTTCGCCTGGTCTTACCTTTCTTGCTACAACAACTGTTCTGAAATCTGAATATTCATATGAACAGGTTGAAAGTGTAACAAGCTGGTCGTCTTCGTTACAGGTTACACCTGTATCTATAAGAGAACGCTCTCTTACAAGGTAAACATAGTTCATAAATTCTGCATCACTTACAAACTCACCTGTCAGGTAGTTGAAAAATTCACCGTGCTGGTCAAGCGTGCTTGTTTTATAAACAGAAATTATTTTATATGCATACTGACCCTTAGGAGAGTCAAGGATTACTGTTGGGTGCTTTCTGTAATAATCCATATCTGGCTTATATTTACCATAGCCCATCAAATCCTCAAACATACTACCGTCCATCATGTGGTGACCATGCAGAATGATATTTTTTGAATCCATTCCCTGCTTACTTCTGAAGTCAGCAAAAATACTGCCGTATCCACTGTAATCTCTGTTTATATCTTTATGCAGATAATACTGATAATCAAGTGTATCCTTGTCTGACTGTAGAATTGGGTAATCTATAGCAGTATCCTTTATATTTACCCAGCCGATAACATCACTGTTAGTTTTTTTCAGCTTATTCCAGTCTTTGTAGGTTTTAATCTTCTTTACAACCTCATTACCAGCTGCGTCAGTTGAAAGCTCTGTTGCAACCTCAATTTCAGTAGCAACCTCTTGCTTGATACCTTCATATATTTTCTGATTCAGGTATGGGTCTACTACTGCAACCTTTATAAGTATACCAGCTGTAACAATGAATACCAGTATAGCTATATCAAGAACAATCTTTCTTGCTTTCTCTTTACCACTGTCTCCTTTTACAGGGAAAAACCTCTCTTTAAAGGATAATCTTTTCTTCTTTTCCTTTGGCTTTTCTGCTTTATCCTCTGCAGGTTTTTCTTCAACTACAGCCTTTGGCTTTTCCTTTACTGGTTTTTCTTTTACTGGCTTTTCCTTCTTAACCTTTTCCTTTACAGGCTTTTCTTCTTTTTTAGCCTTTTTATTATTATCAGCCATTTCATCATCTGGCAGCACTATAAATGCAAAAGGGTCTTCTTCTCCCTCTTTTGGCTTCTGGATATTAAGCTGTGAGGAATCTCTCTTAGCAGGGTCCTCTGTTGTGTAAAAATCAATTACATCATCCTGTGCAGTGTCTGACTTGATTTTGTCTTCTTTAGTTTCTTTTTTAGTTTCAGATACTATTTTATCCAAAGCGTCAAGCTTTTTCTGTAGCTGGTCAGCCTCGGTTTCATCTATAAGTACCTCAACAATATCGCTTGTAACCTTATTTGCCTCCATCAGCCCAAGCTTTTTTAAATCTCTTACAGCTCCACGCACTAAAGCACCAGCGTTATTTTTTGTAGTTTTTGGGAATAACACTATGTTCATTCCGTTAACAACAAATATATAGCCGTTTTTATTTCCGTCTAAGCCAATAGGAGTTGCAGGCATAAATTTACCTGTAAAACCACAAAGAGCATCTTCAAGTCTTTTCTTGTCAGCTGTACCACCTGTAGCAGTAAGTGAAGTAAGTGTTTTGAATATCAGCGTGTCTTCGGCTTCGTTTTCAAAGCTGTTTAAAACAATAATAAGCCCTATGTTTTCATCTGGATTAAGAGAATCTGCTATACCATATATAATTTTTTCTCTTTTTGAGTCCAGCTCAGTTTTATAGGCAACTCTTATGTCGTTATCTTTAAGCGTTTCTGCTACAGCGTTTATAGTATCTGTATTGTTTACTGACTTGTCCACATTTCTGAGTATGTACAACTCGGCATTCATATAACATTCCTCCATTTTTATTTTACATATATATTACAGTTGATTATTACCATAACCTATTTGTGTAATTTTCAGATTAGCCAACGCTCTTTCTATCATTGCTTCGCAATCCATCTCATTCTGAGCTCTTTCAACATACTTTAAAACTGGTCTTGTACGAGGGTGCTTTGGTGTAAATACAGTACAACAATCCTCGTAAGGCTCTATTGAGGTTTCGAATGTACCTATTTTTCGTGATATTGTAACTATTTCATCCTTATCCATACCTATTAACGGTCTGAATACTGGCATGTTACAGGCGATATCTGTACAGTAAATAGCGTGTATAGTCTGGCTTGCAACCTGACCCAGACTTTCTCCGGTAATAAGTGCGGCACAGTCCTTTTCAAGTGCTATTCTCTCACTTATTTCCATCATAAGTCTACGCATAATAATTGTGAAAAGCTCCTCAGGGCATTTATCTCTTATCTGCTCCTGAATTTCTGTAAATGGCACAGTGTACATTGTCATTCTGCCTGAATACTGAGAAACAATTTCCAGCAGCTTGCAAACCTTTTCCTCTGCACGCTGTGATGTATAAGGTGGACTTGCAAAATGTATAGCAGTAAGCTCTACACCTCTTTTAGCCATCATATAAGCAGCAACAGGGCTATCTATACCACCAGATATAAGTATTGCAGCCTTGCCACCTGTACCAACAGGTATTCCACCTACACCCTTTAATACGCCACCACGGACATAAGCACAAAAATCTCTTATTTCTACAGTAACAGTCAGCTCAGGGTTTCTTACATCTACCTTAAGATGTGGAAACTTGCTAAGTATATATCCACCCACCTCAGCAGAAATCTGTGGTGAGGTCATCGGGAATTTCTTATCAGAGCGTCTTGCCTCTACCTTAAAGGTCTTAGCGTCCTCTAAAGCCTCCTCAAGATACTCAACTGCCTTTTGCTGAATATCCTCTATATCCTTTTCAGCTGTACAGGCTCTTGAATATGTAGCAATACCAAAGGTTTTGCCGACTATTTCAGAAGCCAGCTCCATATCTGCATTATCATCCTTTGGTTTTACAGATATTGTAGACTGAGCAATTTTAATTTCAAAGTTACCAGCCTTGATTAACCTCTTTCTTAAATTTTTAAGCAAAACATCTTCAAAGGCTCTTTTATTCAGACCCTTAAGAACAATTTCGCCTACCTTAATCAGTATGATTTCTTCCATATTATATATAAACCTTTCATTTATTACTTAATTCTTACCAGACTGTTTAAACCATCATTTACAGCCTCTATAAGCCTGTCGATATCCTCTTTAGTGGTATCGTGTGAAAAGCTTACTCTTATTGCTGAATCAGCAAGCTTTTTATCAAGACCCATAGCTGTTAATACATAGCTTGGCTTCCCCTTTGAGCAGGCTGAGCCACTGGAAACATATATATTTTTTTCTGCAAGAAAATGTAGCATAGTTTCGCTTCTTATACCAACAACAGAAAAATTCACAATATATTCAAGTGCATTTTCTGGTGAATTAATAACTACACCGTCAAGCTCACCTAGCTTTTCTTTAAGATAAGCATTTACCTCTTTAACTCTATCATTTTTAGTGTAATCAATTTCATTAACAGCCTGACCAA